>JALYWP010000132.1 GCA_030852655.1 Pseudomonadota bacterium
CCCTGCCCGCGGCGGAACAGGCGCCGGAAGAAGGCGTAGAAGCGGCTGTCCTTCCCGCGCGTGAAAACCATCAGCATGGACGGCGTGACGATCAGCGTCAGCACGGTCGCGAAGGCCAGGCCGAACACGATGGCCGAAGAAAGCGCGATCCACCACTGGGTGGATGGTGCGTTGATGGTCAGTTCGTGGTGGAATATTTCGAGGCCCAGGCCGAAGGCGATGGGCAAAACGCCGAGGATGGCCGACAGCGCGGTCAGCACGACTGGGCGGGCGCGCTCGCGGCAGGTCTGCAGCACCGCCTCCTCCTTGTCCCAACCTTCCTCGCGCAGACGGTCATAGGTGTCGATCAGTACGATGTTGTTGTTCACCACCACACCGGCAAGCGCGATGAAGCCTATGCCCGACATGACGATGACGAAGGTCTGGCCGGTGAGCAGCATGCCGAGCAGCGCGCCCACGATCGCCATGACGACGCAGGTCAGCACCAGGAGCACGCTGGTGAACTTGTTGAACTGCGCCAGAAGCACGACGAAGATCAGGAAGATCGCCGCGCCGAACGCATTGACCAGGAAGGCGCCGGCCTCGGCGCTGTCTTCGTTGGAACCGGCCAGCTTCCAATCGATTCCGGGCTGCGCCATGTCGCCGACGACCTTGCTCACCGCAGCCTGTACCTCCGCGACCTGGTAGCCGGTGGCCACATTGGCCTGGATGGTGATCGTGCGCTTGCCGTCGATACGGTTGAGCGTGCCAGTCGTCTCCTCCGGCTTGCGCGAGACGAAGTTCGAGATCGGCACCGAGCCTTGGGCGGTCTCGATGCGCAGATTGTCGAGCGCGGACAGCGTGCGGCGCTCCTCGGGAAGGCGCAGGCGGATATCGACTGCGTCGTCGGCACCGGCCGGCCGGTAGTCGGTGAGCTTGAGGCCGGTGGTGACCAGCTGCACGACAGTGCCGACCGAGGTCGGCGAGACGCCGTACTGCGCCGCCTTGGAACGATCGACCTCGAGCGCCCAGTCGATGCCGGGCGGCGGCAGGCCGTTGGAGAGGTCGATGACGCCGGGAACCTTGGCAACCGCATTGGCGACCTCCTTGGCGTAATCGTTGAGCCCAGTCGGATCGGTCGCGGAAAGCTGTACCTGGATCGCCTTACCGGTCGGCGGGCCGGCGTCGGGAACGCGCACCTCGACATCGACGCCGGGAATGCCGGCCATAGCCACGCGCAGATCGTCGAGGATCTGATGAGCCGACTTGCGCTGGCGCCAGTCGACGAACTCGTAGTTGATGACGCCGACAACGTCCTCGGGAATGTCTTCCCCGCCGCGCGTCTTGCCGACCTTGGTCAGCACCGACTTGATACCCGGCCAGCCGAGCATCCTCTCCTCGGCGGCGCGCGTCGCCGCGTCCATCTCCTCGAGCGAAAGGTTGCCGCGGGCGTGCACGTAGAGCAGGCCGTAATCGGGCTCGACGGCAGGAAAGAACTCGACGCCATTGCCGTATTTCACGTAGGCGGCAAGGCCGCCGCCAAGCAGCATCACCGTCAGCACAAGCGCGGTGATCGGATAACGCACGGCCTTCTTGACGACGGCCATGTAGACGCCATCGCGGTTTTCATGCTCGCCATGCAGCGGCGCCTTGCCGATCATGGCGCCGATCGACGGGGCGAAGATCAGCGCATAGGCCATCGAGGCGGCAAGCGTCACGATCAGCGTGATCGGCAGGTATTTCATGAAATCGCCCACGATGCCCGGCCAGAACAGCAGCGGTGAGAAGGCGGCGATGCGCGTCAGGGTGGCGGCGATCACCGGGCCGGCCATACGCTTGGCCGCCAGTTCGAACGCCTGCTCCCTGGGCATGCCTTCCGACATGCGGCGCTCGGCGAACTCGGTGACGATGATGGCGTCGTCGACCAGCATGCCGACCGCCAGGATCAGCGAGAACAGCACGATCATGTTGATCGTGTAGCCCATCAGCGCCAGGAGCAGGATGCCCATCAGGAAGGAGGACGGGATGGCGAGCCCGATGAGCAGCGACGCGCGGCCCGACAGCGCGTAGAGGATGACGATGAACACCAGGATGACGGCTATGACGACGTGGTTCTGCAGGTCGGTCAGCAGCTGGTTGACGAATACCGACTTGTCCTGGGTGTAGGTGACCTCGAGGTCGGGCAGCGCCTCCTTGCTCTGTGCGACGAACTGCTCGGCGACCGCCTTGGCGCCCTCGATCGTCTGGACGACATTGGCGCCGATGCGCTTCTTGACCGCGATGGTGATGGCGCTCTTGCCGTCGATACGGGCGATGGTCTCGGCATCCTTGAAGGTCGAGCGCACCGTGGCGAGGTCGCGGACCCGTACCACCGCATCCGGTCCGGCGACGACCGGAAGATTGGCGACATCCTCCGGGGTTTCGATCAGCGCCGGCACCTTGACGGCGTATTTGCCTTCCGAGCCTTCGATGGCGCCAGCGGCGACGAGACTGTTGGATGCGGAGATGCCCTGGATCAATTGGTCGAGCCGCAGTCCGTAGGAGGAGAGCTTCACCGGATCGATGATCGCTTCGACCTGTTCGTCGCGCGAGCCTTGGATTTCGCCCTCCAGAACGCCCGGCACCTCCTCGATGCGGTCGCGCAGGGTCTTGGCGGCTGCGGTCAGCGCCCGTTCCGGGATATCGCCGGAAAGCGTCACGAAGACGACGGGGAATTCGGACAGATTGACCTCGTTGACAGTCGGCTCCTCGACGCCAACAGGCAGGTCGCGCTTGGCGTCCTGGACCTTGTTGCGGGTATCGATCAGAGCGTCGCCGAGATCGACAGACGGATCGAACTCGACGATGACGTTGGCGCCGCCCTGATAGGCGTTGGATTTCATCTCCTTGAGCCCCTTCAGGCTCTTGAGCTGCGACTCGACCGGGCGCAGCAGCAGCCGCTCGGCGTCCTCCGGCGAGATGCCCTGATAGATCAGGCTCACATACATGATGGGGATGGCGACGTCGGGTTCCGCTTCCTTCGGCACGGACTGATAGGCGAGCGCTCCCGCGATCACCAGGAACATCAGGACCGAAAGCGTCAGACGTGCGTTGCGGATCGCTAGTTTGACGATATCCATGGTGGTTCCGTCGTTCCGGCTCAGGTTCCGTCGGCTGCTTCGCCGATCAGCGCCTTGAGCTTGGCGGCGTCGGCCTGGACCGGCTTGACCTCATTGCCTTCTGTGACGAGGTCCTGTCCGGCGACGATGACGCGCGCGTCCGCCGGGATGCCCGCCAGCACCAGGCCGTTGGGTGTGTCGTCGACGAGATCGATGGGGAAGAATACGACCTTGTTGTCCCTGTCGACAGCGCGGATGCCGAGATCGCCCTCGGAACTCAGCGTCACGACCGAGCGCGGCAGCATGACGGAATCGGTCGGCGCGGCGAGCAGTGTGATCTCGGCGGTCATACCTGCGGGCAGCGTTTTGTCCTCGTTGGGGATCGCCACTTCGATGCGGAAGGTACGGGTAGCGGCAGAGGCGTCGCGGCTGATGTAGCGCAGAGTGCCCTTGACGACCTTACCATCGACCAGCCGGATGTCGGCCGAATTGCCAATCTTCAGATAGCGCAGATCGCGTTCGCTGACCTCGCCGATGGCGAGCAGCGGATCAAGATTGATCAGCGTCGCCACCTCAGCGCCGGCCAGGATGGTGCTGCCGCGCTGCACCGGAACGCGGTCGATGAGGCCGTTGAAGGGCGCGTATATCTCATACTGGGCAAGCTCGGCCTTGGCGCTCTCGAGCTGTGATTTGGCCGTGGCAAGCGCGGCGCGGGCTTGGTCGGCCTGTAGCTTCGGCGCGTTGCCGCCGGCCACCAGCCGCTCCGCCGCGTCGGCTTCGGCCTGGCGCTGCGTGACGATGGTTTCGGCCATGCGGATCGCCGCCTCCTTGTCCGATGCGTCCAGCCGCATCACCAGGTCGCCGCGCTCGACGCGCTGGCCTTGCTTTACCGGCAGGCTGTCTATGACGCCCATGACGCGGGTGGCCAGGGTCACGCGTTTCTCCGCCTCGGTATGGCCGGCAATGCGGATCGCACGCGCGTGCATCATTCTGGGCGGGGTGATGACGGCTACCGTCCGCAGCTGGGCATTCGGCTGCTCGGCCGTTTCGGGCGGCGTCTCCGGAGCCTCGTTCTGCGCGCTTCCGACGGATGAAAATTCGCCGGTCGCAACCCAGACTCCGACACCGACGAACACCGCCAGTGCGGCCACCTTGTGAAACCTAAACTTAGCCATTGCTTACTTTGTCCGCTTGCGCGGAACTCGCCGGGGCAGGCCAGTCCACGTGCGTTGGTGACGATATGGGTTCACGCCAAGCCAAGTTCAAACGATTCAGCCCATCACCGCGAACGGCATGCGGCGGGCGGCAACTCTTACATCATGTCTGCACTGCAAAACAGTCACAAAAATTCATCGACCCATCGACTGCTGACAGGCCTCCTGCCGCGGCAGCGGCAGACGTCGTTGGGGCGGCGGAAAGCCCGGAGGACTTGTGCCGCTTCTACCTGACGTTGTAAAGCACGGGGACTGCCATGTCAGATGTGGATCGGCTTGGAAAATGTGGCGAGCGCCGCCTCCTTCACCGCCTCCGACATGGTCGGATGAGCGTGGCAGGTGCGCGCCAGATCCTCCGACGAACCCCCGAATTCCATGAGCACGGCTGCCTCGTGGATCATCTCGCCGGCGCCGAAGCCGACTATATGGGCGCCAAGCACCCGGTCGGTTGCCTTGTCGGCGAGGATTTTCACAAAACCGTCGGTGTGAAGCATGGCACGCGCGCGGCCATTGGCGGAAAATGGAAACTTTCCGGCTATGTATTCGATGCCGGCCTTCTTCAGTTCCTCCTCGGACTTGCCGACCGAGGCGACTTCGGGGCTGGTGTAGACCACGCTCGGAATGACATCGTAGTTCACGTGCCCCGCCTGGCCAGCGATGATCTCGGCGACCGCGACGCCTTCATCCTCGGCCTTGTGGGCCAGCATGGGCCCGGCGACCACATCGCCTATGGCGTAGATGCCGGGCACATTCGTCCTTAGATGCCCGTCCGTCTTCACGCGGCCGCGTTCGTCGAGCTCGACGCCCGCCTCGGTGAGGCCAAGACCTTCCGTGTAAGGCTTGCGGCCGGTGGCGATCAGCACGGCGTCGGCCTCGATCGTCTCGGCATCGCCGCCCTTCACCGGCTCGAAGGTGACAGACGCGCCCTTCTTCGCCTTCTTGACACCGGTGACCTTGGAACCCAGGCGGATGTCGAAACCCTGCTTGGCCAGCATACGTTGGAATTGCTTGGCAACCTCTCGGTCCATGCCGCCGAGGATCGTGTCGAGGAATTCGACCACGGTGACCTTGGCGCCGAGGCGGGCCCAGACCGAGCCAAGTTCGAGCCCGATCACGCCGCCGCCGACCACGACGAGATGACCCGGCACCTTGTCGAAGGACAGCGCGCCCGTCGACGACACGACCGTCTTCTCGTCGATGGCGACGTCGACGTCGGGGATGCCGGCGACGTCGGAGCCGGTGGCAATCACTATGTTCTTCGTCTCGATCTCCTCGACCTTGCCGTCTCCGCCAGTGACGGAAACCTTGCCTGCAGCGACGATCTTGCCGGCGCCGCGATGGATCGCGATCTTGTTCTTCTTCATCAGGAAATCGAGACCCTTGACGTTCTGCTCGACCGTCACGTCCTTGTGCGCCAGCATCCGCTTCAGGTTGAGCTTCGGCTTGCCTACCTCGACGCCGAGCGCGTCGAGATGCGCCGCCTCTGCGAACATCTCGGAGGCGTGGAGCAACGCCTTGGACGGAATGCAGCCGACATTGACGCAGGTGCCGCCATGGGTGGCGCGCTTCTCGACGACAGCCGTCTTCAGGCCGAGCTGCGCCGCCTTGATGGCGCAGACATATCCGCCCGGGCCGGTTCCGATAACAACAACGTCGTAAGCCATTTCACAAATCTCCACACGGCCGGATTAAAGGTCGAGCACCAGCCGTTCCGGATCCTCCAGGCTTTCCTTCACGCGGACGAGGAACGTCACCGCTTCCTTGCCGTCGACGATGCGGTGGTCGTAGGAGAGCGCCAGGTACATCATCGGGCGCACGACGATCTGGCCGCCGACCACGACCGGGCGATCCTGGATCTTGTGCATGCCGAGGATGCCCGACTGCGGCGCGTTGAGGATCGGCGTCGACATCAGCGACCCGTAGACGCCGCCATTGGAGATGGTGAACGTGCCGCCCTGCATGTCCGCAACCGACAGCTTGCCGTCGCGAGCGGCGAGCCCCAGCCGGCCGATCTCTTTCTCGATCTCGGCGATGGACATCTGGTCAGCGTCGCGCACCACCGGCACGACGAGCCCCTTGTCGGTGCCCACGGCGACGCCGATATGGGCGTAGTTCTTGTAGATGATGTCGGTGCCGTCGATCTCGGCATTGACCGCAGGAATCTCCTTCAGCGCATGGGTGATGGCCTTGGTGAAGAAGCCCATGAAGCCGAGCTTCACGCCGTGCTTCTTCTCGAACACCTCCTTGTACCTTGCGCGCAGGTCCATGATGCCCTTCATGTCCACCTCGTTGAAGGTGGTGAGCATGGCCGCCGTCGACTGCGCCTCCTTGAGGCGGCGCGCGATGGTCTGGCGAAGACGTGTCATCTTGACCCGCTCCTCGCGCACCTCGTCGGTCTCTGCCGATGGCGCGCGCGGAGCCGCCGGCGCCTCCGCCACCCTCGGTGTCTCCACCGGCTGTGAGGAAGCGCCCCTGGCGATGGCGTCGAGCACGTCGCCCTTCAGCACCTGGCCGCGCTTGCCCGTCCCGCTCACCTGATCGACCGCGAGATTGGCTTCAGCGAGCAGCTTGGCGGCGGCCGGCGCCGGCGGCGTCTTGCGCGCCTCGACCTCGCCTGCATCGCCGGCGATCGAGGCGGTCTTGCTGGCCGCCTCTTTCGTCGTGTCCGCGCCCGAGGAACCGGCCGCCTGGGCGACCGCGTCCGGCTTCGTCTCTGACTTCCCGGCCCCATCCTCCCGGGCCGCTGCCTTCGCCGCGGCCGCGCCCCCGGCCGAAACCTGACCGAGCAGAGCGCCGAGACCGACAGTGTCGCCTTCGTTGGCTGTGATTTCCGACAGTGTACCGGCGGAAGGCGCGGGTACTTCGATGGTCACCTTGTCGGTCTCGAGTTCGACGATCGGCTCGTCGGCGGCGATCGCGTCGCCGACCTTCTTGAACCATTTGCCGACGGTTGCCTCGGTGACGGATTCGCCGAGGGTTGGAACTCGGATTTCGGTAGCCATTGTTCTGGTCCTGCCTGTCCGTTCTTGTGGGTCGCGGGACTATTCCCGCATTCATTCGCCAAGTGCGTCTTCGAGGAAAGCGGCGAGTTGCGCCAGATGCTTCGACATCAGGCCGGTCGCGGGCGAGGCCGCCGCCGGCCGGCCTGTGTAGCGCACGCGCTGGTGCTTGGCGTCGATATGGGCGAGCACCCATTCCAGATAGGGGTCGATGAACGACCAGGCGCCCATGTTCTTGGGCTCTTCCTGGCACCACACCATCTCCGCGTTGCGGAAACGCGACAGCTCGGTGATGAGCGCCTTGGCCGGGAACGGATAGAGCTGTTCAACCCGCAGCAGGTAAACGTCGTTGACGCCGCGCTTCTCGCGCTCCTCGTAGAGATCGTAATAGACCTTGCCCGAGCAGAGTACGACGCGGCGGATCTTCGAATCCTTGACCAGTTTGATCGCCTGGCCGGGCAGGAGCTGCGCGTCGTCCCAGAGCAGCCGGTGGAACGCCGATTCGCCCGACATCTCGGCGAGCGTCGACACCGCGCGCTTGTGGCGCAGCAGCGACTTCGGCGTCATCAGGATGAGCGGCTTGCGGAAGTCGCGCTTCAGTTGCCGGCGCAGGATGTGGAAATAGTTTGCCGGCGTGGAGACGTTCGCGACCTGCATGTTGTCTTCCGCGCAGAGCTGCAGGAAACGTTCCAGGCGTGCGGACGAATGTTCCGGCCCCTGCCCCTCATAGCCATGCGGCAAAAGGCACACGAGACCAGACATTCTGAGCCACTTGCGCTCGCCACTGGAGATGAACTGATCGAACAGCACCTGCGCGCCATTGGCAAAATCGCCGAACTGCGCTTCCCATAGCGTCAACGCATTTGGCGCAGCCAGCGAGTAGCCGTATTCAAAGCCGAGCACGGCCTCTTCCGACAGCATCGAGTTGATAACCTCAAAGCCAGCCTGGGCGGCAGAGAGGTTGTTCAGCGGGATGTAGCGGGTTTCATCGCGCTGGTCGTAGAGCACGGAGTGGCGTTGCGAAAAAGTGCCGCGCTCCGAATCCTGACCGGAGAGTCTGACCGGATTGCCGTCGAGCACGATCGAGCCGAAGGCAAGCGCCTCGGCCGTCGACCAGTCGATGCCTTCGCCGCTGTCGATCATGCCGCGTCGCGTATCGAGGAAGCGGCGGATCGTCTTGTGGACCTCGAAGTCCTTCGGCACCTCGGTCAGCTTCCTGCCGATCTCCTTCAGGGTCTTCGCCGGCACGGCGGTCTTGCCACGTCTGAGTTCGTCCTGATCGTCCGCCTTTTTCAGGCCCGACCATGCGCCGTCCAGCCAGTCTGCCTTGTTCGGCTTGTAGGCCTGGCCGACCTCCCATTCCGTTTCGAGATGCGCGCGCCACTCAGCTCGCATCTGATCGTATTCGGCCCGGTCGATGTGCCCCTCGGCGATCAGCCGTTCGCCATAGATCGCCGCGGTCGTCTTCTGGGTGCGGATCTTGCGGTACATGATCGGCTGCGTGAAGGCTGGTTCGTCGCCTTCATTGTGGCCGAAGCGCCGGTAGCAGAACATGTCGATCACCACCGGCTTGTGGAACTTCATGCGGAACTCGGTTGCGATCTTGGCCGCATGGACGACGGCTTCCGGATCGTCGCCATTGACGTGGAAGATCGGCGCCTCGATCATCTTGGCGACATCCGAGGGATAGGGCGACGAGCGCGAGAAGCGCGGATTGGTGGTGAAGCCGATCTGGTTGTTGATGATGAAATGCAGTGTGCCGGCGACTCGATGCCCGCGCAGACCCGACAGACCGAGTATCTCGGCAATGACGCCCTGGCCGGCGAAGGCGGCGTCGCCGTGAAGCAGCAGCGGAAGCACCTTGGCGCGCTCCTCGAGCGGCACGATCTCTTCCCTGTTGCGGCCGAACAACTCGTCCTGCTTGGCGCGCGCCTTGCCCATCACCACCGGATCGACGATCTCGAGATGCGACGGGTTGGCGGTCAGCGACAGATGCACCTTGTTGCCGTCGAACTCGCGGTCCGACGAGGCGCCGAGATGGTATTTCACGTCTCCCGAGCCCTCCACGTCGTCGGGGGCGTAGGAGCCGCCCTTGAACTCGTGGAAGATCGCGCGATGCGGCTTGGCCATGACCTGGCTGAGCACGTTGAGGCGGCCGCGATGGGCCATGCCCAGCACGATCTCCTTGAGGCCGAGCGAACCGCCGCGCTTGATGATCTGCTCCAGCGCGGGGATGAGCGACTCGCCTCCATCCAGCCCGAAACGCTTGGTGCCCTTGTACTTGACGTCGATAAACTGCTCGAAACCTTCGGCCTCGATCAGCTTGTGGAGGATCGCCTTCTTGCCCTCGGCCGTGAAGGTGATCTCCTTGTCGCTTCCCTCGATACGCGCCTGGATCCATGCCTTTTCCTCGGGGTCGGAGATATGCATGAACTCGACTCCGAGCGTGGAGCAATAGGTCCGCGTCAGTATGTCGAGCATCTCGCGGATGGTCGCGTATTCGAGCCCGAGCACGCCGTCGATGAAGATCTTGCGATCGTAGTCGGCTTCGGTGAAGCCATATGACAAAGGCGACAGTTCGTCATAATCCTCGAGCGGCTTGGCGATGCCGAGCGGATCGAGATTGGCGTGCAGATGGCCGCGCATGCGGAAAGCGCGGATCATCATGATCGCGCGCACCGAATCGCGGGTCGCCCGATGGATGTCGGATTCAGAAGCGGTCGAGGCGCCGGCTTCTGCGCCGTTGGCCTTGCTCCTGACCTTGTTCTCGATGTGCTTTTCGACCAGTCCCCAATCGCCGTCGAGCGCCGAGACCAGTTCGCCATTCACCTGCAGCGGCCATGACGGCTTCGCCCAGGACGCCCCCCTGGCGTTCTTCCTGACGTCGATGGCGTCGTCCTTCAGGGCGGCGAAAAAATCCTGCCACTGAGGGTCGACCGACTGCGGATCGTCCTCGTAGGCCGCCTGCAGCTGTTCCAGATAGTCGGCATTGCCGCCATAGAGGAACGAGGTGAGGGAGAATTCGTCGTTGGCCTGATCTTGCCGTGCCATTTTCGTGTCTCGGAGCCTCGGCTCCGTCTCCTTGTTTGTGCGGCATTCGGGCTTCGGCAGGTCGGCAGTCGGGTT
>JALYWP010000110.1 GCA_030852655.1 Pseudomonadota bacterium
TTGACCACGTCGGCGATCTTCTTGCCCGTCGCGCCCTTCGCCTCGCCCGCGCGCACCGCGTCGGAAAACCTCTCCATCGCGTCGAGCACTTCATGCACGTCCGGCACCACGTCATGGCCGTCGACCAGCACCTTGGCACCCCTCGGCTGGCGCAGGGCCGTGTGGAGCACGGCGCGGTTCTCGGTGATGTTGATCTTCTCGCCCGAAAACATGGCGTCGCAGCGCTTCTCCACCCCCGCCGCTTCGGCAGCCGCCGCGAGAAGTTCCATGGTCTTCTCCGTCACCGCGCATTTCGACCAGTCGAGCAGCAGGTCGCCGTCGCTGATTGAGAATTTGGCGAAGCGCTCCGGATCATCGGCAAAGGCGGCACGCATGTCGCTCGGCGCTTCCGCATGGTGGTTCTTCAGCGCCGCGAGGCTGGCCTGGAACGAGTTGTCTGCCACTGTCGCACTCCTCAGTTTCGGCGCGCCACCATAGCAGAGCTTTTCGGATCCGCGAGCAAGGGTCCGTTCTTGTCGCGCCCGCCTCCGCAGCGGTTGGACCAGACGCGATTGATCACTGGCACAAATCGTAACGATTAGAAAAATTCATTGGCGCAATCGTTTGGACCACGGATACAAATTGCTATGCCAGAAGGGGTGGCAACCGGGGATCGTTTACAAGGAGAAGGCGATGCCACAGCGAAACGACACAGCGATATGGTCCGGACTTTTCCGCATTTCGGCGGAGTCCGGGCAGACCTTGCAGGCGCAGATCCGCCAAGCGATCGTCGCCGCCATCCTCGACCGCCAGATCGCGGCGTCGATGCCCCTTCCCTCCTGCCGTATCCTGGCGGAGAAGCTCGGCGTCGCGCGCGGCACGGTCGTGCTGGCGTTCCAGCAACTCGTCGACCAGGGCTTCCTGGTCGCGCGCGAGCGGCGCGGCCATTTCGTCAATCCGGAGGTGCTCGCCACGCCCAAGCCCGCCCAGAAGGCCAACGACAATTCCAACGACATCGACTGGAAGGCGCGCCGACAGATCGCTGCGTCCGACATGCCGCCGCCGGCCAAGCACGGCAACTGGATCAAGTCGTCCTACCCCTTCGTCTACGGCCAGTTCGACCCGGCACTCTTCCCGACGGCGGAGTGGCGCGAATGCAATCGCATGGCGCTCGCCGTGCTCGAAATCCGCAACTGGGCGGCCGACATGGTCGACCGCGACGACCCGCTTCTGATCGAGCAGATCCAGGCGCGGCTGCTGCCCAGGCGCGGCATTTTCGCCAATCCCGACGAGATCATCGTCACGCTGGGCGCCCAGAACGCGCTCTACATGCTCGCCAACCTCTTGATGACCAAGGGTTCGAAGGTCGCGATGGAGGATCCGGGCTATCCCGACGCGCGCTCGATCTTCAAGCTCGCCGGGGCCGAAACCGTGCCGACGCCTGTCGACGAGCAGGGCATCGTGACTTCGGCCATTCCCAGCGACGCCGGCTTCGTCTTCGTGACACCGAGCCATCACTGTCCGACCATGGTGCCGCTGTCGAACGAACGCCGGCAGGATTTGCTGGCGCGCGCGGTCCGCAACAACCAGATCATCATCGAGGACGGTTATGACAGCCAGTTGCTCGACGAGGCGCCGCAGCAGGCGCTGAAGAGCATCGATCGCTCGGGCCGCGTCATCTATGTCGGCTCGATGTCGAAGACGCTCGCACCGGGGCTGCGGCTCGGCTACATCGTCGGCTCGGCCGGCCTGATCGCCGAGCTCCGGGCGCTGCGCCGCTTCATGCTGCGCCACCCGCCGGCGAACAACCAGCGCGCCGTTGCGCTGTTCCTGTCGCTCGGCCATCACGAGGCGCTGGTGCGGCGGCTGTCGTCGGCCTTCGACGAGCGGCGCAAGCGGCTGGTGCAGACGATCTCGGCCTTCCTGCCGGATTGGCGCTCGACGGATTCGGCCGGCGGCACCTCGCTCTGGCTCGAAGGCCCGCGCAATTTCGACGCCCGCGATCTCGCCGTGCAGGCAGCCGCGCGCGGCGTCATCATCGAGCCCGGAGACCGCTTCTTCGACCGCGCCGACAAGCCGGCGCGCTTCATGCGGCTCGGCATCTCGTCGATCGCCCTGCAGCACATCGAACCGGGCATCCGCGAACTCGCCACCGCAGCGGGACGTCGCCCCGCGGCCGCGTGAGGCGCCGAATTTCGAGCGTTCTTCGAGGTAAGCGTCGAAGAACGCATCGGTGGCTCCCTCAGACGCGTCTCTGGCATATCCGCCGGAATCGGCTGGCCCTAGGTGCCAGTGACCGCCATTGCATAGTCGAGCGAGAAGCGCAGATGGTTCTGCGCTGAGCTCTGGACCAACAGAGCGTACCAAGGTCGGCAACGGGGAAAGTCGGCATGTCAGTTGCACTGGGAAAGTCGGACGCTCTCGAAACACAGGAGCCGGCTGCCGAGCGCAGTTCGCGACGCTCCGGCGGCCGCGAGGCGCGGCGCGCCATGCGGGCTGCCCCGCTCGCAGACGATATCCGCCCGATCAGGCCCGGCCTCGAAGGCGGCAAGTACAGGGCGCTCGCCGAACCGGACCTTATCCGCATCCACGAGGCGGTGCTGCATCTCCTCGAAACGGTCGGCTTCGCCAACGCCATCCCCTCCTGCATCGAGGCGCTGGTCCGCGTGGGCGCGACACTTGGCGAGGACGGCCGCCTTCGCTTCCCGCGCGGCCTAGTCGAGGACACGATCAAGCGCGCGGCGCGCAACTTTACCCTGCACGGCCAGGACCCGAAGCACGACATGCTGATCCAGGGCAAGCGCGTGCATTATGGCACGGCTGGCGCCGCGGTTCACCTCGTCGATGTGGAAAAGCGCGAGTATCGTGAGTCGCTTCTGCAGGACATCTACGACGCCGCCCGCATCGTCGACGGGCTCGACAACATTCATTTCTTCCAGCGGCCGATGGTGCCTCGCGACATTCCCGATCCGCTCGATATGGACTTCAACACGCTCTACGCCTGCGTGATGGGCACGTCGAAACATGTCGGCACGTCCTTCACCGTCCGCGAGAACGTCGCGCCGGCGCTGGAGATGCTCTACGCGATCGCCGGCGGCGAGGAGAATTTCCGGGCCCGCCCCTTCGTCTCCAACTCCAACTGCTTCGTCGTGCCGCCGATGAAATTCGCCGAGGATGCCTGCGGCGTGCTCGAGGCCTGCGTCGAGGGCGGCATCCCGATCCTGCTTCTGTCGGCCGGCCAGGCCGGCGCGACGGCGCCTGCGGCAATCGCCGGCGCGGTGGTGCAGGCGGTGGCGGAAGTGCTTGTCGGCCTGATCTACGTGAACGCCATAAAGCCCGGCCATCCGGCGATCTTCGGCACATGGCCCTTCGTGTCGGACCTCAGGACAGGCGCCATGTCGGGCGGCTCGGCCGAACAGGCGCTGCTGTCGTCGGCCTGCGCGCAGATGGCGCAGTTCTACGACCTGCCGGGCGGCTCTGCCGCCGGCATGGCCGACTCGAAACTTCCCGACATCCAGTCTGGCTTCGAGAAGGGCATCACCAACGTCATGGCCGGCCTGTCGGGCCTCAACCTCGTCTACGAATCTGCCGGCATGCACGCCTCGCTGCTCGGCTTCTGCCTCGAAAGCCTGATCATCGACAACGACATGCTGGG
>JALYWP010000138.1 GCA_030852655.1 Pseudomonadota bacterium
TGATGTAGCCGTCGAACACGCCCGACTTGTCGCGCTTGACCTCCGACAGCATGATGCCGCGCTCCTTGGCCATGATCGGCGCCGACACCATGTTGACGTCGGCGACCTGCGGCCGGATCAGCCCGGCAAGCGCTGCGCTGATCAGCGCCCGCGTGTTCATCTGCGTGGTCGCGCCGTCGAAGACGATCTCGACCTCCTTGATCGGGTCTTCCGTCACCTGGCCGACAAAAGCGCCGAGCACTTCGGCAAGCTTGACGAACGGCTTCAGCCGCGGCGCTTCCTCGGCGGTGATCGAGGGCATGTTGATGGCGTTGGAGACCGCGCCCTTGACCAGATAGTCCGACATCTGCTCGGCGACCTGCAGCGCGACGTTCTCCTGCGCCTCGGACGTCGCCGCGCCCAGATGCGGGGTCGCCACCACGTTCTCCAGCTCGAAATACGGGCTGGACGTCGCCGGCTCGACCTCGAACACATCGATCGCGGCGCCCGCCACCCTGCCGCTTTTCAATGCCGCCACGAGGTCCGCTTCGACGATCAGACCGCCGCGCGCGCAGTTGATGATGCGGACGCCCTTCTTCATCTTCGCGATCGAGTCGGCGTTGATGATGTTCTTCGTCTTGTCGGTGAGCGGCGTGTGCAGCGTGATGAAGTCGGAGCGGGTCAGCAACTCATCCAGCTCGACCTTCTCGACACCGAGTTCGGAAGCGCGTGTCTCCGACAGGAACGGGTCGAAGGCGACAACGTGCATCTTGAGGCCCACCCCTCGCGTGGCGACGATCGACCCTATATTGCCGCAACCGATGACGCCGAGCGTCTTGCCGGTGATCTCGACGCCCATGAAGCGGTTCTTCTCCCACTTGCCCGCCTTGGTCGAGGCATTCGCCTCCGGCAACTGGCGGGCGAGCGCGAACATCATCGCGATCGCATGCTCGGCCGTGGTGATCGAATTGCCGAAGGGCGTATTCATCACGATGATGCCCTTCCTCGACGCGGCCGGGATGTCGACATTGTCGACGCCGATGCCGGCGCGGCCGATGACCTTGAGGTTGGTCGCCGCGGCAATCAGCTTTTCGGTCACCTTGGTGGCGGAGCGGATGGCGAGGCCGTCATACTGACCGATGATGGAAAGCAGCTTCTCCTTGTCGGGGCCGACCTCGGGCAGATAGTCGACCTCGACGCCGCGATCCTTGAATATCTGCACGGCGGTCGGCGAAAGCTTGTCGGAAACGAGTACGCGAGGCATGTGTGTTGTCCTTGCATTGGCTGTCAAAGCAGCCCGCGAAAGATGATGATTTGAGATCAGGCCGCAGCCTTGAGTGCAGCCTTCTGCGTGGCGAAAGCCCAGTCGAGCCAAGGCATCAGTGCCTCGACATCGGAGGTCTCGACGGTCGCGCCGCACCAGATACGCAGACCGGGCGGGGCGTCGCGATAGCCGGCGATGTCGTAGGCGACCTTCTCGGCTTCGAGCAGCGCGACGAAACCCTTTACGAAGGCCTGCTGGCCGGCGTCATCGAGATTGGCGACGGCCGGATCGGCAAAGCGCAGGCAGACGGAGGTGTTGGAACGCGTCTCCTCAACCGATGCCAGGAACTCGACCGCCGGGGTCTTCGCGACCCAGTCGGAAACAACCCTGGCGTTGGCGTCCGCTCGGCCGATCAATGCGCCCAGCCCGCCGATCGACTTTGCCCAGTCGAGCGCGTCGATATAGTCCTCGACGCAGAGCATGGACGGCGTGTTGATCGTCTCGCCCCTGAAGATGCCCTCGATCAGCTTGCCGTTCGAGGTCAGGCGGAAGATTTTCGGCAGCGGCCATGCCGGCTTATGGCTTTCCAGCCGCTCTACCGCGCGGGGGCTGAGGATCAGCATTCCGTGCGCGCCCTCGCCGCCGAGCACCTTCTGCCAGGAGAAGGTGACGACATCGAGTTTTGCGAAGTCGAGCTTTTGGGCGAAGGCGGCCGAGGTGGCGTCGCAGATGGTCAGCCCGCCGCGCGCCGCCGGAATGAAATCGCCGTTGGGCACGCGCACGCCCGAGGTCGTGCCGTTCCAGGTGAAGACGACGTCGCGGTCGAAGTCGATGGAGCCGAGATCAGGCAGTTCGCCGTAGGGCGCCTTGATCGCGCGCACATCGGCGAGCTTCAGCTGCTTCACCGCGTCGGTGACCCAGCCCTCGCCAAAGCTTTCCCAGGCGACCATGTCGACGCCGCGCGCGCCCAGCAGCGACCACATCGCCATCTCGACCGCGCCGGTGTCGGAGGCCGGCACGATGCCGATGCGGTGGTCAGCGGGGACCTGAAGGACCTCGCGCGTGAGGTCGATCGCCTGTTCGAGTTTGGACTTGCCGATCCTGGCGCGATGCGAGCGGCCGAGCACCGCATCCGCCAGCACCTCCGGCGACCAGCCGGGGCGTTTGGCGCAGGGTCCTGATGAAAAATTGGGGTTTGCCGGACGCAAGTCCGGCTTGGTGATCGTCATCGTGGCTATCCTTCCAGATAGAAAGCTCCTCGTTGGGGAGGAGTGTCCCACGGACGGCGATATTCCCCGATGACCGGGGCGTCAAGAGGATTGTTTCTGTCGCAACCCGGATACGGGACCACAAACCAAAACGGCGGGCCGAGGCCCGCCGACGCGATCTGATTCTGCGATCAGCCTACCAGAGTTCGTAGCGCAGCCCGACCTTGACCTGATGGTAGTCGACGCCCTCGTCGACCGTGAGCGTGTCGAAATCGATGTATTCCAGCCCAGGGGAAGACAGATACTGGTAGCCCACGTCCACCAGCAGGTTCTGCGTCATCTGGTAGGCGACGCCCGCCGTCAACGAGTAGGCGAACTCATATTGATCATCGCTCACGCTGAAGCCGAGCGGTTCGACGCTCGCCGCGCTGCGTGAATACACCATGCCCGCGCCGGCGCCCACATAGGGCGTGAAGCCGGCAATCGTGCCGAGGTCGACATAGGCGTTCGCCATGCCGGACCAGACGGTATTTTCGAGCGATACCGTGTTGATGCCATCCGTGGCGTCGAGGGTGTCCTGGGACAGGAAGCCGAGATTCAGCTCGCCGCGGAAATAGTCGGTGAAACGATAGCCTACGCCCAGACCGCCGAAGATGCGTGAATTGTCGGTGTCCACGCCCAGATAGCTGAACTCGTAGGGCGTTTCGGAAATGTTGTAGCCGATATCGCCACGAAGGTACCAACCCGAGCCGACTTCGACCGGAACATACTCCGGCGCTTCCTCGACGAAGATCGGCGGATCGTAGTCGGCGGCGTGGGCGGCGAACGGCATGAGCGCCGCCAGCGAAAGCACGATGCGCAGTAACAGTTTCATGACGCGGACTCCCGGTGGCGCCGGGCCGGAGACTGTCGCCCGCCCGTTTCGAGGAAGCATTGTTAACCATAGTGGTTAAGTGCCGGTTAAGGATAATGGCTGGTTTACGGCAAACTGAATCCTATCAGCCGGCAAACGAAAAAGGCCCCGTCGCCGGAGCCTTTGAAGATGATGCCGGAGCCCAGATCAGTTCAGCGAGTAGCGCACGCCGAGCTTGAAGTCGTGCGAGTAGATGTCGTTGAACTGGATGGTTTCGTTCAAGCCGTCCGGGAATTCCCCCGCCACGTCGTTGCGGAGCGTACCGGTTTCCGCGTCGCCGAGCGAGATGAAGCTGTAGCCGAAGTCGATGGTCATGCGCTCGGTGGCCTGGAAGCCAAGGCCGGCATGCAGCGCCCAGGCGAAATTCCACTCCGAATTGTCGTCGGCATAGCCAGCCGAGGGCGTGATCTGGCCGACATCGCGGAAATTCGAGATCGTGTTGTAGGATGCGCCGATGCCAGCGCCCACATAGGGCGTGATGCCGTAGAAATCGCCGATGTCGTAATAGCCGTTGGCCATGAACACGAGTTCGGACTTCTTTGCGGTATAGTCATCGCTGGTAACCGGACCGCCATCGGTCGCACGCAGCCATTGGACCGCGTTGAAATCGGACTTGCCGCGCCATTCGACGGTCAGGTCGCCGCGCAAGCTGTCGTTGAACTGATAGCCTATGCCGCCGCCGACGATCGGGGCGGACGAGAAGCCACCCTCATCGTACCAGCCATACTCGAATGGGACGTCGAACAAATCGGATTCCAGCCCATCGAAGAACTGGTTGCTCATGCCGAGATGGCCGCGGATGTACCAGCCGCCGACGACCTCCGGCACGAAGGGGATCGGCTCCTCGTAGAGATCGGCGGCAAACGTCGGACCGGCCACGCCGGTCAGAAGAACTGCGATGAATGCCTTCCTGACAAATCCATACATTCCAATTACCCCTCGTCGCATCGGGACTCACCCACCGCCCGAATGTGGTTCAATTTCGTTAGGGATAATGAATTGCAAAGGTTAAGGGCCGCTTAACCCTGTCGCTTAACCATGAGCTCCTCCGCTGGGATAGCCCGCCGGGTGGTAAAAATGTCGTCGGAGAGGGGTAACGCGGCCGATTTTCGATGGCGGAAGCGTCCCGGCGCGCCTATATTCCCTTTCGGCGGTCTGCGCTTCCCGGCAGGAGAGACATTTCCCCGGGGCCTTATTGATCCCTAGGGAGCTGTCCCTGACCAGGCTCGTGGGTTTGGTCACACGGCGCCCACCTACTTTGTAGGTTCCCGGGATCGACTTCTCCACCGGTCGTGTGGATCGCTGCTACGTCCCCTCGCCTCCTCCAGGTCATGAATCCTCCCAGGCAACTGAAACGGGAACTGCGCCTCGAGGCGCTGGCGCGCCGCGACGCGCTCGATGCGGCGTGGCGTGTCGACGCCTCCCTTGAGATGGCGGAGGCCGCCAGGTCGGAGATCGAGATAAAGCCGGGAGCGATCGTCTCCGGCTTCTGGCCGATGCGCTCCGAGGTCGACGTGCGGCCGATGATGTTCGCGCTGCGCGAACAGGGTGCCCGGCTCTGCCTGCCGGCGATCCTCGACAAGACGACGATGATCTTCCGCGAACTCGTCCGAGGCGCGGCTCTCGTCGACATGGGCTACGGCACCGCCGGACCCGGCGAGGAGGCCGAAATACTGGATCCATCGGTCATGCTGGTCCCGCTCGCCGCCTTCGACGCACGAGGCCACCGCATCGGCTACGGCGCCGGCTACTACGACCGCGCGATCGAGCGCCTGACCGGCAAGGGTCTTGCACCGCGCCTGGTCGGCATAGCCTTCGATTGCCAGGAGGTGCCTCGGGTGCCCGACGAGCCGCACGACGTCATCATTCCGGAAATCCTCACCGAAAGCGGTTTGCGTCGCTTTGCACCGTCTTTATAGAGGAGAGCATGAGACTCCTCTTTCTCGGCGACATGGTGGGCAAATCGGGGCGGACCGCCGTCTGGGAACAGCTTCCCGGCCTGATTTCCGACTTCCGACTCGACTTCGTGATCGTCAACGGGGAGAACGCTGCTGGCGGCTTCGGCATCACCGAGGAAATCTTCCAGACGACGCTTTCGGCCGGCGCCGACGTGGTCACCACCGGCAATCATGTCTGGGACCAGCGCGAGGCGCTGAGCTTCGCGGCGCGCGAGGACCGCTTCCTGCGCCCCGCCAACTATCCCAAGGGCACGCCCGGCCGCGGCTCCGGCGTCTATCTGGCCCGGAACGGGGCGCGCGTGCTGGTCGCCAACATCATGGGGCGCATCTTCATGCATCCCGAACTCGACGACCCCTTCGTCGCCGCCGAACGCGAGTTGGCGGCCTGCCCGCTGGGCGACCAGGCCGATGCGGCTGTCGTCGACTTCCACGCCGAGGCGACGTCGGAGAAGATGTGCTTCGGCCATTTCCTCGACGGCCGCGTCAGCCTCGTCGTCGGCACGCACACGCACCAGCCGACGGCCGATCACCAGATATTGAACGGCGGCACGGCCTACATTTCCGACGCCGGCATGTGCGGCGACTATGATTCGTCGCTCGGCATGGACAAGGAAGAACCGCTCAACCGCTTCCTCTCCAAGGTCCCCAAGGGCCGCTTCGAGGCCGCGAACGGACCGGCTACGCTCTGCGGCGTGGGCGTCGACATTTCCGACCGCACCGGTCTTGCCGAGAGGATCGCACCATTCCGTCGTGGGCCCAGGCTGCAGGAAACCGCACCTTCCTTCTGGTCCTGACATTGACGATCGTTCCGCCCGGCCCTACTTGCCGCCGCAGCCGATCCTGCTGACATGCCTCGGGGACGAAAGACATGATCATCGACTTCCTGGCGCCGCATTTCGTCTGGCTGAACGACCCGACCGCCTGGGTCGCGCTGCTGACGCTGGTCGTGCTCGAGATCGTTCTCGGCATCGACAATCTGATCTTTATTTCGATCCTCACCAACAAGCTCCCCCAACATCAGCAAGCCCGCGCCCGGTTTCTCGGCATCAGCGCAGCGCTTGGGATGCGGCTCGTGCTGCTTGCCACGATCTCCTTCATCGTCCAGCTGACCGCACCGGTCTTCACGCTGTTCGGCCATGCCTTCTCGTGGCGGGACCTCATCCTGATCGCCGGCGGCCTGTTCCTGGTCTGGAAGGCGACCAAGGAGATCCATCACTCCGTCGATCCGCACGACCATAAGGAGTCTATGGTCGGCGGTGCGGTGCAGATGACGCTCGGCGCCGCGATCTTCCAGATCCTGCTGCTCGATCTCGTCTTCTCGATCGACTCGATCATCACCGCCGTCGGCATGACCGACGAGATCGCCATCATGTATATCGCCGTCAT
>JALYWP010000153.1 GCA_030852655.1 Pseudomonadota bacterium
CCTCGCCCTTGTCGGTCCTCTGCACCGGAGCTGCCGCATTGATCTCGGAGCGCAGCTTCAAGAGCGCATCGATCTCGCAATCGAGGGTGAGATAGAAATGCGGGATGGTCGATTTCGCCTCGACCAGACGCCTTGCGATGGTCCTGCGCATGCTGTCATGCGGGAAGAGTTCGTAGGCACCTTCCTCGAACAGCTTCAGCACCGCATCGTCCGACATCGGCCTGACGGCGGGAGCAGATGCTGCCGGAGCGCCGGCCTTGGCCGAGGGAGCGGCCTTTGCACCACCCGATAGCGCAGCCTCCACGTCCGCCCTGACCACACGGCCACGCGGACCGGAGCCGGTGACGGCAGACAGGGCAATGGCGTTCTCGCGCGCGAGCCTGCGCGCCAAGGGAGTCGCGCGAATGTCTCCGCTGCTGATCTCCCCCCTTGTGGGGGAGATGCCCGGCTGGGCAGAGGGGGGCAACGTAGGCATGCCACTGGCCGCATTCGGAGCTTCCTTCGCCTGAGACACAGGCGGGACCGCGCCTCCCTCGGTCGGCTCCGCCGACATCTCCTCCACAAGCGGGGAGATTGCCACGTCGGCGTCTGACTTCGCTCCCTGATAGGCCTCGCCTTCGGCATAGATCCACGCCACCGGCGAGCCGACCGGAATATCGACGCCTTCCTTGCCGACGATGTCGCGGATCGTGCCCGCGGCCGGCGAATCGATCTCCATCGCCGCCTTGTCGGTCTCGATCTCGAACAGCAGGTCGCCCTGCTTGACGGCAGCGCCTTCCTCGACGAACCAGCGCGAAATCTGGCCGGTTGCCATGTCCATGTCGACCTTGGGCAGGATGACTTCGGTAGGCATCAGCGCTTTCCGCGTACCAGATCGCGAGCTGCGGCGACGATGTCGGGCACCTGCGGAACCGTGGCCTTCTCGAGCTCGGGATTGTAGGGGATCGGCGTTTCGGCGCCACCGAGCCTTACGATCGGCGCATCGAGATAGTCGAACGCCTCGCTCTCGGCGATGGTGGCGCTCACCTCGGCGCCGATGCCCAGAGTCTTCACCGCCTCGTAGACGCAGAGAAGCCGCGACGTCTTCTTCACGCTCTCGATGATGGTCGCCTTGTCCATCGGACGAATGGTGCGCAAATCCACCACCTCGATGTCGATGCCTTCGCCGGCTAGCGTTTCGGCCGCTTCCAGCGCCTTGTGCACCATGATCGAGGTCGCAACCATGGTGAGATCGCTGCCCTCGCGGCGAATATCGGCCTTGCCGATCGGCACGGTGTAATGGCCTTCGGGCACCGGGCCCTTCGTCTTGTAGAGCAGCTTGTGCTCGAAGATCATCACCGGGTCGGGGTCGGCGACCGCTGCAAGAAGCATGCCTTTCACGTCATGCGGCGTGGCCGGCTGGATAACCTTCAGGCCGGGCACATGGCCGAGCCAGGCCTCGAGGCTCTGGCTGTGCTGGGCAGCCGCACCCGTGCCTGAACCGGCCGGAAAGCGCATCACCACCGGTACCGAAACCTCACCGCCGAGCATGAAGCGTATCTTCGCCGCCTGGTTGACGATCTGCTCCATCGCCAGGGTCGCGAAGTCGGAAAACTGGAACTCGAAGATCGGCCGCATGCCGGTCAGCGCCGCACCCACCGCAACGCCGGCGCCGCCGAGTTCGGAGATCGGCGTGTCCATCACGCGCTCCGGCCCGAAACGCTCGACCAGATCGCCGGTCACCTGGAAGGCGCCGCCATAGACGCCGATGTCCTCACCCATCAGGAAGACACGGTCGTCGGCCTCCATGGCGATAGCCATGGCCTCCTGTATTGCTTGCGAATAGCTCAGCTCGCGCGGGGTTGCGTCCATGGTCACGCAGGCTCCGTATAGACGAATTTCTCGAGGTCGGCCGTGTCGGGCGACGGACTTGCCTTGGCGAATTCGATACCCGCCTCGATCTCGGCGCGCACCGCCTCGCGAACGGCTTCAATGCCCTTGTCGTCGATGATGCCAAACTCTTTGAGATCGGCCTCGAACAACATGATCGGATCGCGATTGGATATCCAGTCCTCGATCTCTTCCTTGGTGCGGTAGCGATTGCGGTCGCTCTTCGAATGGCCGCGATAGCGATAGGTTTTCGATTCGATCAGCGTCGGGCCTTCGCCGGCGCGCGCCCGCTCGACCGCCGCATGCGAGGCTTCGGCGACTTCGGAGAAGATATTGCCGTTGACGATGACGCCGGGCATAGAATAGGCGGCGGCCCGGTCGGCGATGTTCTTCACCGCCGTCGAGCGCGCAGTCGAGGTCGACATGCCGTAGCCGTTGTTTTCGCACACGAAGATCACCGGCAGCTTCCAGATGGAGGCCATGTTCAGCGACTCGTGGAAAGCGCCCTCATTGTTGGCGCCGTCGCCGAAGAAGGAGACGACCACCTTGCCGTTGTTCAGCTTCTTGGCCGAGAGCGCAGCCCCCACCGCGATCGGGATGCCGCCGGCGACGATGCCGTTAGCGCCGAGATTGCCCATCGAGACGTCGGCAATATGCATCGAGCCGCCGCGGCCCTTGCAGTAGCCGGTGGTCTTGCCGAAGAACTCGGCGAACATCCTCTTCACGTCCGCGCCCTTGGCGATCGAGTGGCCGTGGCCGCGATGTGTCGAGGTTATCTGGTCCTCGGTCGTAAGCGGCATGCAAATACCCATCGCGCTCGCCTCCTGGCCGATGGACAGGTGCATCGTACCGTGGATCAGCCCACGCATGTAGCTGTCCTCGGCGCCTTCCTCGAAGCGGCGGATGAGATACATCTTGCGCAGCACTTCCTTCAGCTCATCGGCACTGTATTGCCGGTAGGCGAAAGGCAGGTTGGACTGCTGTTGCTCGGCGCGTTTCCTGGCGGTGGCCATCTCTATGCTCCGTAGACGAGTTTGTCCTGGCGTGCACGCAGTTCGGCGATCTTGGATCCCGGCGCCAGCGCCGCATTCTGGTAGGTGATGAGTTCGCCTTTCCTGATCGGCGCGGTGACCGAACCACCCTGCAGCAGGCCGCAGGGAACCGCCTCGGCGGCATGCGCTTCGGGCGCGGTCATGATCCAGGCACGATAGCAGTATTCGCCGATCGCATCGAGCTTGTCGCCGGGCTCAAGGTCCTTCTTGGCGACCGCGCAGACTTCGGCGACCGGCTTTGCCAGCGGCACCATGTCGGGTTTGCCGTAGAGCACGACGCGCGCGCAGGTGAGCGGCACTTCGAGCGAAGTCAGATGATAGGGTCGGTGGAAAGTGAAGTAGGGACCCTTGCCCATCTTCAAATCTTCCATGCGCTCGGAGATGCGCGGATGCGACATGTCGGCGACGACGAAGACGCCGGGCGCCACGCCCTTGCCGATCGAATAGTCGACCACACCCACCTTCGAAAGCACACCGCCGTCCTTTTCCGGTACGAGGACTTTCGAAAGTTCGCCGAGCGTCGCGGCCGGCCCGTGCATGCCGGGCTTGTCGGGCACCAGCCCTGTGGCATTGGCGATTGCGGCCATCTCGACCATGGTCTTGGAGCCATCGACGAACTCGACCAGCATGCGCACGTTCATGTGCCGGCGCGCTGCTTCTTCCTCGTAGTCGGGCGGCGTGGCGTCGACATTGAGCGGATTGTTCTTGCCCTTGCCCGCGGCGACGATCGGATGGCCCATGGCCGACACGAACTCGATGAGTTCCATGCAGGAGGACGGCTCGTCGCCGGCGCCCAGCGAATAGGTGACGCCCAGCCGGTCGGCCTCGCTCTTCAGATAGGCGCCTATGGTGACGTCGGCCTCTACATTCATCATGACGAGATGCTTGCCATGTTCCATGGCGCGCAGGCCGATCTCGGCGCCGACCGCCGGCACGCCTGTGGCGTCGATCACGACATCGATCAGGTCGCTGCCGATGACGAGGCCGGCGTCGCCGGTGACGGCGATCTTGCCGGATTCCATGGCCGCGGTCAGGGCCGACGCGTTGCCGGCCTCGGCTGAATGGCCTTTTTCCTGATAGGCGATGTCCACCGCCTTCACCGCATTGGGAACATTGAGCTCTGCGATGGCACCGATCTCGATACCGTCCATGTGGGCGACGCGGGTGACGATGTCGGTGCCCATCTCGCCAGACCCGATCAGCCCGATGCGTATGGGCTTGCCGGATTTGCCGCGTTCCCTGAGGTCGCGGGCCAGGCCGGTCGGGGAAATGTTGATGCTCATGTACGAACTCCTCCTTGCGCGGCCAACCCAACCCCTAATGAACATCTGTCTTTCATTCAAGCTAAATGTTCATTGCGAGCGGAATTCCATCGGAAAACCGGCCGCCGGCAACGATCCGCACCGTCATGCGCGTGGGACGATGACAGGAACTGCAACGACTATCGCAAGGCAGCGACGGCGGCCAACGACGGAGGTGTGCATGATCGAAGCGACCATGCGCACCCCGAATACGGCATCTAGCGCGCGACACCCCCCGGGCGAGGCTTCCCGACGAGATCAGACGCGGTTTTGCGGAATTCGTCGAGAACCGACGCCTGGCGCGACAGCAGATCAAGCCGGCGCTCGCATTCGAGGATGGAGGCCGTCAGTTCTTCCACCCGATCCTGCGAACGGCCGGAGATGCCGTCATTCTCGACCGCCTCGACGAGGAAGGCGGCATCGGTGGTCACCGCCCGATACCTGCGTTCCAGGCCCGATCTTTCCACGGATATCTCGTCCGTCAGTTCATCGAGCAGCCGGGCCAGGCGATCGAAACGACGGGCATCGGTGGCAACGTCGCGCTCGGGGCTCCTGGTCCGGAATCCGAAGATCGCCATCTCACCCGGTCTGCCTGAACGGCGACGGCTCGAGCTCATCCAGCAAACCGCCGATGATGCCTGCCATCTTTTCCGAAAAGCCCGGCCTTGCCAGCGCGAAGGCGACATTGGCCTCGACGAACCCCTCCGGCGAACCGCAGTCGAAGGTGCGGCCCTGATAGTGGTAGCCGTAGAAGCCTTGGCTCTTCTCCAGCTTCAGCATGCCATCGGTCAGCTGGATCTCGTTGCCGGCGCCGCGCTCCTGGCTTGCCAGGATCGAGAATATCTCAGGCTGCAAGATGTAGCGGCCATTGATGTAGAGGTTGGACGGCGCCGTGCCGGGCTTGGGCTTCTCCACCATCGAGGTGATTTCAAAGCCGCCATGCTTCGCCTCGCCCCTGCCGACGATGCCGTATTTGTGCGTCTCGGCCGGGTCGCATTCCTGCACCGCCACGATGTTGCCGCCGGTGTTCTCGTAAAGCTCCACCATGCCGGCCATGCAGCTCTTCTTCGACTGCATGATCATGTCGGGCAGGAGCAGCGCGAACGGCTCGTCGCCGACCAGTTCCCTGGCGCACCAGACCGCATGGCCAAGCCCCAGCGGCTCCTGCTGGCGGGTGAAGCTGGTCTGCCCGGCCTGCGGCTGCATGCTCTGCAGCCTCGCCAGCTGGTCGTCCTTGCCGCGCTGGGCAAGCGTGTGGTTCAGCTCGAACTGGATGTCGAAATGATCCTCGATGACGGCCTTGTTGCGGCCGGTCACGAAAATGAAATGCTCGATGCCCGCCTCGCGCGCCTCGTCCACCACATACTGGATCACAGGTCGGTCAACGACCGTCAGCATCTCCTTGGGCACCGCCTTCGTCGCCGGCAGGAAACGCGTCCCCAGACCTGCTACCGGAAATACCGCCTTGCGGACTCTTTTCAGCCCTTGTTTCATCCCCACATCACCCTTTTGGAAAAAGCCCGATATCCCTTACCTTGCGACATCTTCATGCCGAAATTCACGGCTACCGACCAGAAGCGTCACGTTATTGTGTATGGCGGATAAGGCATTTTGGGCATTTTCGTTCCCCCGGTCCCATATGGTAAACTGATTCATAACCTTCGGCGATGAATCGTCTTCCTGATCTCTCGAAGGAGGAAAAGATGCGTCTTACTACAAGCGTTCGGCGTCTTGCCGGGACGACTGCCGCGGCCGTGCTGGGACTTGGCCTGTTTCTCTCGCCCGCCTTCGCCGATGCCGGCTTCGAGCGCTGGGTCGCGAGCTTCCGCCAGACGGCCGCCGAAAGCGGCATATCGCGCTCGACCTACGACCGCGCCTTCCGCGGCGTTAACAGCGTCGACCCCGAAGTGCTGGAAAAAGCGCGCTACCAGCCCGAGTTCACCGCTCCGGTGTGGGACTATTTCGACAACCGCGTGCACGAGCATTCGGTCGAGGTCGGCCGCGCCATGGCCCGGAAATACAAGGCGACGCTCGACCGGATCGAGCAGCGCTTCGGCGTCGATCGCCATATCCTGCTCGCCATCTGGTCGATGGAATCGAATTATGGCGAAATCCTCAAGAACGACAAGGTGATGCGCAATGTGGTGCGCTCGCTCGCCACGCTCGCCTATGCCGACAAGAGGCGCGCCAAGTTCGCCCGCACGCAGTTGATCGCGGCACTGAAGATACTGCAAAGCGGCGATATCGACGAGAGTCACCTGACCGGCTCCTGGGCCGGCGCCATGGGGCACACACAGTTCATCCCGACCAGCTACCAGGCCTATGCCGTCGATTTCGACGGGAATGGCCGCCGTGACATCTGGAACTCGATCCCGGATGCGTTGGCGACCGCGGCAAATCTGTTGCACAAGAACGGCTGGCAGTCCGGCAAGACCTGGGGCTACGAGGTGGACCTGCCGTCAGGCCGCAAATTCCCCGCCGGCTCCCTGTCGCTGTCGAAATGGCAGGACATCGGGCTGGCGCGGGCTAACGGCAAGGCCTTTCCGCGCGGCAACGACAAGGCGGAGCTCAAGGTTCTGGACGGGCGCAGCGGCCCGGCTTTCCTCATGACGAGGAACTTCTTCGTGTTGAAAAGATACAACAACGCCGACAAATATGCGCTCGCCGTCGGCCTGCTTGCCGACGAGATCGCCGGTTATGGCGGCCTCGTTCGCGACTGGAATCGGCCTTTCACCAAGCTCAGCTTCGAGCAAAAGCAGGAATTGCAGGAGCGCCTTTCCGTCCGCGGCTACTATGATGGCAAATTCGACGGAAAGATCGGTCAAGGCTCCAAGTCCGCCATCAAGGCCTTTCAGGCGCAGGCGGGCTTGACGCAGGATGGCCATCCAAGCATGGAAGTGCTCTCGATACTGAGGCAGCGCTAGGAGCATGGGTTGAAGGCGAGGACGGGCGATGGGGCTTTCCCATCCCGATACGCGGTGGTTTTCCTTGCACTGGCCGCGCTCGCAGCGGCCGTGTTCCTTGCCGCGCCGTCTGTCGCCCATGCCCAGCAAGATGAACGTGCCGGCCTGTTCGAGCGGCTGTTCGGCTCCAAGCCTGCCTATCGCGTCGGCGATCCGCCGGCCGAGGTCGCCAAGCCGAGGGCCGGGCGGAACCGCGCCGAACAGACCCAGCGAAAGAAGGTTCGGGCACAGCGTGACAGCGCGGAGCGGCCGCCGGTCGCCGCCGTCACCAAGAGCCCCGAAGCGCGCGTGGTCCTCGTCGTCGGCGATTTCCTGGGCTCCGGTCTCGCCGAGGGCCTGAGCACCGCCTTCAGCGAGAACGCCGATATCAGGATCGTCGACCGCACCAGCGGATCGTCCGGCTTCGTGCGTGACGATTTCTACGACTGGCCGGCAGAGATCGACGGGCTGATCACCTCGGTGCGGCCGGCGGCGGTCGTCGTCATGCTCGGCGCCAACGACCGCCAGCAGATGCTGGTCGACGGCACCCGCGAGGCGGTGCGGTCGGAGAGCTGGAACAAGGAGTACGCCAGCCGCGCCAGCGAACTGGCAAAGGCGATTTCGGCGCGCAAGGTGCCGTTCCTGTGGGTCGGCATGCCGTCGTTCAAGTCGTCGAAGACGATGCTTGACATGCTTGCCTTCAACGACATCTACCGCGTGGCTGCGGCGAATGCCGGCGGCGAGTTCGTCGACATCTGGGATGGTTTCGTGGACGAGAACGGCGCCTATATGCCGACCGGGCCGGACATCAACGGCCAGCCTGCCCGCCTGCGTGCCAATGACGGCATCAACCTCGCCCGACCCGGCAAGCGCAAGGTCGCCTTCTACGCCGAGCGGCCGCTTTATAAACTGCTTGGCCATGATCCGTCCGCGCCGGCCGACGCCACGGCCGCGGCGCGGCGCTCGCCCCGGATGATGGGTCCATTCGGGCCGGAGGCGATCGAGTTGCCTTCCGATCTCGACCTCGTCGTCAACCCCAACGAACTGGTTCCGCTGGATGCCTCGCGGCCGGTCTTCCTGAGGACCCCTGGCCTGGACGGTGGCGAAGAACTGCTCGGCATGGTCGCGGAGCCGCGGCACGAGGCGCGTACGCCGGCCGAAAGGCTCGCTATCGAAGGCATCGCGCCGCGGCCCGTGAGCGGCCGTGCCGACCAGTTCGCCGGGCCGCAATTCGCTTCGGCCGCGACCGCGATGGGGACGATTTCCGTCGAAACGGCGCCCATGAACAAGGCCGCGGTGCCGTCGGTGCTGCCCGATCCCGCCAGCGACAGGGCAGCACCGCGGGCGGTGCGATCCGACGCTCTCGTCCGCGCGCGGCCCGAGGCGCCGCTGCCTCTGCCGCCGGCGATCCAGCCCGACCGGCAGGAGGAAATCTCCCCATTGCAGGCTGCCCCCGATGTTGCAGCCGCACCGCCGCCGGCGGTGTCGCCGTCGACGCTCGGCAAGGCCGCCGCGCCCGCTGCGATGACCGGCGATCCGCTCGACCTGTCGCCTTCGCGCGCGGCGCCGCGCGAGGCCTACAAGCGACCGAAGTCGATCGGGTCGGAACCGAACCGTGCGCCGACGGCGGTGCCGCAGCCGGTGGAAGAGTTCTTCGAGCCGGCGGAAGTGCAGGAGGAAATCCCCACCGCATCGAATGCCGGCCGCGCATCCGGGACGACGGCCGACGCCAAGTCGGCGCTGCCTGACACCGCGCCGGCCAGGGC
>JALYWP010000299.1 GCA_030852655.1 Pseudomonadota bacterium
GTCGAGAGCATAGCGCAGTTCGGTCACCGACGCAGTCACGGTCGGACGGGCCAGTGGCGCGAAGGCGGCATCGGCCTTGAGCAGGTTGTGGGCGAGCACGCCCTCCTCGGTGCCGTAGAGGCCGGGCGGATTCTCGATGGTGACCGGGACGTCGCCGGCGCCGGTGGGGAGCGGGCGGGCATCCGGCGTCGGAGGCACCAGCGCGCCGTCGGCGGCGATCATGCGATACGGCGCGAGCGAGCCGGCCTGGCCCTCGGCGTTGGCGGCGATGGCGCCCTGGTTGCGCGACAGTTGCACGATGCGGCGCAGCATCTCGACGAAGCTGCCGGAAATCGGCAGGTTCGACCATGTCGCTTCCGGGGTGACGTGGAAAAGCACGAGCGTGCCCTTCTCGCGCCGCGCGCCGGTGACCAGCGGGGTGCCGTCGGCGAGGCTCGCCCAGGTCCGCTCGACGATGTCGGACGTCGGCTCGGCAAGCACCTGCCGGGTGACGGTGACCTCGCTCGGCGGGCTGAGGTCCGCAAACGGGCCGCCGGCCGGGAATTCGCTGACGGGCTGCGGCGTCGTCCAGGACAGCGCGCCGCCCATCGAGCGCTCACCGAGACGCAGGCGGACCGGCAGCAGGTCCTCGTCATTGCCGGCGGCCGCCAGCCGGGAGCCGGCGAAGCGCACCAGCGTGCCGCCATCGTGGACCCATTCGATGAGCTGCTGGCGGGCCTCGTCCGGGATGGTACCGACATCGGCCATGACGATCATCGCCGGCTTCTGCTCGAGAATCCCGGGGATGGCCTCGGCGAGGTCCCGGCTGGAAGGTTCGACGAGATCGGCAAAGGGCTGTAGCGCGCGGGTTATGTAGTAGAGCGGCGAAAGCAGCGGCTGAGCTCCGGCCTCGGCCTGCGAGAGAAGGCCGACGCGACGGCGCTTGGAGTTTTCGTCGAGCACGCGCACGGCGGCTGCCTGCGGTTCGCCGTCGATGGCGATCGAAGCGAAATCGTTGCGCAGTTCGAAGGGAACCGTCATGCTGCCGCTGCCGGCCGTCTGGCCTGGGCCGAAGCTGACTACCGCGTCGGCGATGCGGCGGCCCTTTTCATCATAGGCGCCGGCGGTGACCTGGCGCGGAGCGGGATCGCCGGGCGGGCGAATGGCGGAGAGGGCGAAGCCGTCGACCTCGTTGTCTGCGGCGGTCAGGCCGACCATGTCCAGCCGATCGGGAACGGCCCAAAGCAGGCTGGCAGGGGCGTGGCCGAGAAGTGCTGCGAAGGCCGCATCGTCGCCGGGTGCGGCAAGCCCGTCGGCGAGCACCGCGACCGAGGCGCCGGGCAACTGGTCGAGTGCCGCGGAGACGCGGGCATAGATCGCCTGGCGGTCGACCGGTACGGGCCGCGGCTCGGCGACGTTGAGCTTGTCGAGTGCGGCGGCCGCGTCGAAGGGGCCGATCTCGGCGTTGGGCTTTTCGGCGGTGAAGGCGAGGATGACGGGCGAGCCGGTTGCGCCGGCGTCCGCGATCAGCCGTTCGGCGGTGGCGACGCGGCGCTCCCAGTCGCGCGCGCTCGCCCAGCCATTGTCGATGACCAGCGCAAGCGCGGCGCCGCCGGTCGGCAGCCGCTCGCGCGGGTTCCAGATCGGCTGCGCCAGCGCCAGCACGACCAGCGCCGCGATCAGCAACCTGAGCAGCGTCAGCCACCACGGGCTCTGGTGCGGCGTCTCCTCCTTGCGCAGCACGCGGGCGAGAATCTTCAGCGGCGGGAAGATTTCGGTCTGCGGCTTCGGCGGCGTCAGCCTGAGCAGCCACCAGATGACCGGCAGCGCGAGCAGGCCCCACAGGATGGCTGGAAAGCCGAAGGAGAGGGGGAGCCAGCTCATGGGCGCCCTCGCGGGGGAAGGCTGTCACATATGAGGAGCGACCCCCACTCCGTCTCGCTACGCGAGCCATCTCTCCCCCGATCGACGGGGGAGAGGTGGCTCGCCCGCAGGGCGAGACGGAGTGGGGGTCTTCTATATCCGATAACTTCGTCCAATCGACGTTGAGAGGCATCGTCACGCGACGGCGGGACGAATCTTTTGACGGAGACGCTCGCCATCACGGCCCCGCCCCCGCGGCATAACCGCCATCGGCGGCCATCGCCATATGCACCCGCACCAGCGCCTCGGAAGCGAGCTTGTCGGTGTGGTTGACGGTATAGCTCCAGCCGAGACGCTTGCACCGGCCCATCAACTCCGCGCGGCGGGCGGAATAGGCGAGGCGGTAGTCGTCGCGCACCGTCTCAGCGCGGCCAGCCGTAAGTTTCTCGCCGGTCTCGGGGTCGGCGAACTCGGTGCGACCGACATAGGGGAAATCCTCCTCTGCCGGATCGGCCACTTCGATCAGGTGGGCACGCACGCCATGGCGCGCTAGAACGTCGAGCCAGGCCATGATCTCGTCCGCCGGATCGAGGAAATCGCTGGTGATGATGATATCGGAGAAGCGCCGGATGCTGGAGAGATCGGGCCGTGCCGGCAGGTCGACTGCGTGGGCGAGGTGCGAGGCGAGCCGCTCGGCGCCGTTGCGCGCGGTGAAGGGGTCGGTCAGCCCCGGCCAGGCGATGCGTTCGCCGCTGCGCGACAGAAGCTCGGCAAGCGCCAGCGTCAGCACCAGTGCGCGCGATTCCTTCGAGACCCGCGCGCCCGCCGACTTGTAGAGCATCGACGGCGAAGGGTCGGCCCACAGCCAGACCGTGTGGGCGGCCTCCCATTCGCGGTCGCGGACATAGGTGTGGTCATCGCGGGCGGAGCGGCGCCAGTCGATGCGCGATATGGCTTCGCCTTCGACATAGGGGCGGAACTGCCAGAAGTTCTCGCCGATGCCACGCTTGCGGCGGCCATGCCAGCCGCCGATGACGGTGTTGACGATGCGGCGCGCCTCGACCAGCAGGTCGGGCACGAGCGAAGCGCGCATGCGGCCGCGGGCGAGAGCATCGCGCGTCGCGGCCGGAGCGGAAACTTCGCCGATACGCGCCATCACATCTTCCCCGGCGAGAGGTCGGCCACCATCACCCCTGTGCTTTAACCAGCCCGGCAACGACGTCGCGCACGGTCATACCCTCGGCGCGGGCGGCGAAGGTCAGCGCCATGCGGTGCTGCAGCACCGGCTCGGCGAGCGCGTGGATATCGTCGATGGAAGGAGCAAGGCGGCCGTCGTAAAGGGCGCGGGCGCGGGCGCAGAGCGTGAGCGCCTGGGATGCGCGTGGGCCGGGACCCCAGGCGACATGCCTGTCTGTCTCGGCATTGCCCTGGCCGGGCCGGGCGGAGCGCACGAGCTTCAGGATGGCCTCGACGACGCTTTCGGGCACCGGCATGCGGCGGATCAGCGTCTGGATCTCCTTCAGCCTGACCGGGCCGAGCACGTTCTCGGCCTTGGCGTCCTCGACGCCGGTAGTCTCGACCAGGATGCGCCGCTCGGCGTCGAGTTCGGGGTAGAGGATGTCGATCTGCATAAGGAAGCGATCGAGCTGGGCTTCCGGCAGCGGGTAGGTGCCCTCCTGCTCGAGCGGGTTCTGCGTCGCCAGAACGTGGAAGGGCGAGGGCAGGTCGTGGCGGGCGCCGGCGACGGTGACGTGATATTCCTGCATCGACTGGAGCAGCGCCGACTGGGTGCGCGGGCTGGCCCGGTTGATCTCGTCGGCCATCAGGAGCTGAGCGAAGATCGGGCCGGAGATGAAGCGGAAGGAGCGTTTGCCGGTTTCGTCCTGCTCCATCACCTCGGAGCCGAGGATATCGGACGGCATCAGGTCGGGCGTGAACTGGATGCGGCTCGTGTCGAGGCCGAGCACGATGCCGAGCGTCTCGACCAGCTTGGTCTTGGCGAGGCCGGGAACGCCGACCAGCAGCGCGTGCCCGCCGGCGAGCAGCGCCACCAGGGTGCGCTCCACCACGCTCTCCTGGCCGAAAATGACCTTGCCGACGCCCTGCCTGATGCGGGAAATGTCGGCCAGCGCCTTTTCGGCCTCGGCGACCATCTCCTGCTCGCTAAGCGGCGTCTGCTTGATCATAATGCTCATGCGGAACTCCTAAGGGTCGACTCGGCGATCTGTCCAGGATGCCGACGCCCGCAGGGTATCGTGACACGCGCCCCGCGGCGCGTACAGACCGAACTTAAATCACCGAACCCGGCTGACAAGCGAAACAACAGTGACTATTTCGTGACCATGACCGATCATGACACATCCATCGAAAGTGGGGGCATCGAAAGCGTGGACGAAAGCGGCGGGCCGGCGGGCCTGGCGGCAGCCGCCGATACGGCCGGGCTCTCGGCGCTGATCTCACGCGCGGCGCGCGCCGGCAAGGGCCTGCCGCCGGTCGAGAAATGGAATCCCGATTTCTGCGGCGACCTCGACATGGAGATAAGAGCGGACGGAACATGGTTCTACCTGGGCACGCCGATCGGCCGCATGCCGCTGGTGCAGCTCTTTTCCACGGTGCTGCGCAAGGACGCCGACGGCAAGACCTATCTGGTGACGCCGGTCGAGAAGGTGGGCATAAGGGTCGCCGATGCGCCCTTCGTGGCAGTCGAGATGAACGTTTCGGGCGAGGGCGACGGGCAGGTGATCACCTTTCGTACCAATGTCGGCGACGTTGTGGAGGCGGGGCCGGAGCATCCGCTGCGCTTCGTCGACGAGGACGGGACCGGCGGCTTGAAGCCTTATGTGCTGGTGCGCGGGCGGCTGGAGGCGCTGGTGGCGCGGCCTGTGATGTATGAACTCGTCGACCATGGCGAGGATATCGAGGTCGAAGGACGCACGATGTTCGCCGTGCGCTCGCACGGCGTGACCTATCCGATCATGCCGGCCGAACAGTTGAAGCGGCTCTCCGAATGATGGGAGACCTGGAAGCGCCGCCCTTCTCGGCCGAGGATTTCCGCCTGCGTGCCGCGATCGACCGCGGCCCGCATGACGGCTACGACTATGGCGACCATCGTTTCAATCCAGGCCATCCGCGCGTCACCGGTCCGAGGACGCTCGTCGATGCCGCCGTTCTGATCCCCGTCGTCGACCATGGCGGTGAGGCGAGCGTCATCCTGACCAAGCGCGCCGAGACGCTTACCAGCCATGCCGGACAGGTGGCGTTTCCGGGCGGGCGCATAGACCCGACGGACGCCTCGCCCGAGGACGCGGCGCTGCGCGAGGCATGGGAGGAGATCGGGCTCGACGCTTCGCAAGTCGAGGTGATCGGGCGCGTGCCGGACTATCTGGCGGGCAGCGGCTACCGGATCGCGCCGGTGCTGTCGATCGTAAGGCCGGGTTTCCACCTCACCATCAACGAGCATGAGGTCGACGCGGCCTTCGAGGTGCCGTTGCGCTTCCTGATGGATCCGGCGAACCACACGCAGGGGAGCCGCGAGATCAACAAGCGGCTCTGGGTCTATTACGACATGCCCTATGGCGGCCAGCGCATCTGGGGCGTGACCGCCGGCATCATCCGCACGCTCTATGAAAGGCTTTATCTGTGAGCGGCGCTTCGGTTGCGGGGGCCGAATGGCTTGAGGATGCCGATTTACAGCGCCTGCTGGCTGCGCTGAACGCCGATGGCGAGGAGGCGCGCATCGCCGGCGGCGCCGTGCGCAACGCGCTGCTCGGCGAGGCGGTGGCGGATGTGGACGTGGCCACGACGACGCCGCCGGACGAGACGATCCGCCGCGCCGAGGCGGCGGGCTGCAGGACGATACCGACCGGCATCGAGCACGGCACGGTGACGGTGGTCGCCGCAGGCAGGGCCTATGAGGTGACGACGCTGCGCGCCGACGTAGAGACGGACGGTCGGCGGGCGAAGGTGGCGTTTGGGCGCGACTGGAAGGCGGACGCGGAGCGGCGCGATTTCACCATCAACGCGCTCTTTGCCGAGGCGGACGGGACGGTGGTGGATTTCGTCGGCGGGATCCCCGATCTGGAAAGCCGGACGCTGCGCTTCATCGGCGACGCCGAGACGCGCATTCGCGAGGACTATCTACGCATCCTGCGCTTCTTCCGCTTCTTCGCCTGGTACGGCTCCGGCCGGCCTGACGCCGAGGGGCTGAAGGCCTGCGCCAGGCTGAAGGACGGGCTGGCGCGGCTGTCGGCCGAGCGGGTCTGGGCGGAGTTGAAGAAGCTCTTGTCGGCGCTCGACCCGTCGCGGGCGCTGCTGTGGATGCGGCAGGCCGGCGTGCTGACCAAGGTGCTGCCGGAAAGCGAGAAATGGGGCATCGATGCCATCCACGGGCTGGTCGCCGCCGAGCGCGATCTCGGCTGGGCGGCCGATGCACTGCTGAGGCTGGAGGCGATGGTGCCGCCCGATGCCGAGCGCATGGTGGCGCTTGCCGAGCGGCTGAAGCTTTCCAACGCGGATGCCGAGCGACTGAAATCATGGGCGCTGGCACCGAAGATAGAGCCCGCCGGTACGGAAGGCGATCTGGCGAAGAAGCTCTATCGCGGCGGAAGGCAGCCGGTCCTCGACCGGCTGAAACTGTCGCTGGCGTCAGCGCGGGTGCGTGCCGCCGAAAGCAATGACGCGCTGGTCGAAGCCGGCGGCTATTCGCGGCTGCTGAAATTCGCCGAGAAATGGGAGGCGCCGAATTTTCCGCTCAAGGGAGCCGACCTCCAGGCGATCGGCGTGCCGGCCGGTCCCGAAATGGGCAAGCTCCTGAAGCGGCTGGAAGAGGAATGGGTTGAGGGAGGCTTCGGGCTCGATGGCGGCGCGCTGCTGGAACGCGCCGCGAAATATCGTCAGGACAGCTAGGTCGCAATTCCGGATGGAAAACCGCTTTCCTGGAATGCCCTCAAGCCGCGCTGCGGACCTTCTCGATGCGCGAGCGGATGGCGTCGACCATGCTCTCGCGGATGATCGTCTCGCCATGCGTCTCGCGCATGTGCTCGACGGCGCGGCGCATGATTTCGGCCTCTTCCTCGTGGCGCGTATGCCAGTCGCAGCCGGGCACCAGAGAACCGCAGTGGAACTCCTTCATGATTTCCTCCTTGTTTGCTGGTGTTGGTCGCGGAGAACCATAACACGGATTGGGGCAAAAGGTTGCCGGAATGTCGCCGCAGTTTTTTCGGTTGCCGACCGACTCCAATCTCACGGTTTTCTAGGCAGCGTTGCGGCTCATCTGGCCATGCATGTTCACGGCCATTTCACCGCCGGGGGCAGGCTCGACAGGATGGAATTGACGTTGCCGCCAGTCCTCAAGCCAAAAATAGTGCCGCGGTCGTAGAGCAGGTTGAACTCGGCATAGCGGCCGCGGCGCACGAGTTGTTCCTCGCGGTCGGCCTCGGTCCAGGCGGCGTTGAAGTTGGCGCGGACGAGTGTGTCGTAGATGGTGAAGAAGGAGCGGCCGACATCCCGGACGAAGGCGAAGTCGGCTTCCCAGCCGCCCTTCTCTTCCGGTGAATGCTGCCAATCGAAGAATGTGCCGCCTATGCCACGCGGCTCGTTGCGGTGGGGGAGAAAAAAGTATTCGTCGCACCAGGCCTTTTGGCGTGCGTAGTCGGCGACTGCTGGGTGCCGTTCGCAACTTTCGCGCATGGCTGCGTGAAACGCCAGCGTGTCGGGGTCGGTCTGCGTGCGGCGGCGATCGAGCACGGGGGTGAGATCGGCGCCGCCGCCGAACCACCAGCGCGTGGTGACGACCATGCGGGTGTTCATGTGGACGGCGGGAACGTTCGGATTCCAAGGGTGAACGATGAGCGAAATGCCGGAAGCCCAGAAGCGCGGGTCTTCCTCGGCGCCCGGTATCTGTCTGCGGAACTCGGGCGAGAACTCGCCGTGGACGGTGGAGGTGTGGACGCCGGCTTTCTCGAAGACGCGGCCGTGCAGGACCGACATGGTTCCGCCGCCGCCGTTGCCGTCGTTGCGCTGCCAGGGCGTGCGCTCGAAGCGGCCGGCAGGCCGGGAGGATTGAGGGCCGGCCAGGTCGTCCTCGATCTTCTCGAAGCCGGCGCAGATCTCGTCGCGCAGCGTCTCGAACCAGGCGCGGGCGCGGCTCTTCCTGTCATCGATGTCGGCCGGCAGGCCGGCGGGGATTTCGGGGCGTTCCATGCTGGCAAGGCTCCGTTGGTGTGCCGCGGGAAGGTGACCCGCAATTCGGACTCGCAAATTTCGGGGCGATCCCTAATCTGTTGTGTGGATGGGTCAAGGAGTTCGTGCATGCGTACCCCTGCCAGGCCGCCGCTCGACGGACTGAGGAAACGGCTCGAGCGCTCGCGCATCGAACGGGAGCGGATGCCGCGCGACGGCTTCCTGCGTGAAACCTTCGTCCTGCCCCGCAGCGATGCCCGCAACAAGGCCAGGGAATGGTTCGACCGCTGGCCGAAGCAGGCCTACTGGACCGAGATCGAGAGCTGGTTCGAACGGCCCGGCGACGTGATCGAATTCACCATCCGCAGGCTGCCCGCGGCGGATTGAAGCGTCGAAGCGGACATTATCAGCATCCCGCGAGCGGGTGTTGATTTGAATCAAGCTGGCGCCTTGGCCGGGGTGCCGCATCGTCATGCCGGTCAGGGCCGCGCGGGCAGCCGCCTTGCTCCCGCTCCCTGCCGGCTGAGGCGGTCCTCCGGATTGCGCAGCGGGCATTTGTCGATCGACATGCAGCCGCAGCCGATGCAGTCGGTAAGACCGTCGCGAAGCGCGGTCAGTTGTGCGATGCGGAGGTCGAGATCGTCACGCCATCCGGTCGACAGGTGCGCCCAGTCGTGGCGCGTCGGCGTCCGGCCCTCGGGCAGCGTCTCCAGGGCCAACGCAATGTCGGCCAGCGCAATGCCCACCTCCTGCGCGACCCGGATGACGGCGATGCGGCGCAGCACGTCGCGGCCGTAACGGCGCTGGTTGCCGGCGGTGCGGTTTGAACGGATCAGCCCGCGCGCCTCATAGAAATGCAGCGCCGAGACGGCGACGCCGCTACGCCTGGCCACTTCTCCGACGGTAAGTTCCTTGCGCATGTCGCTTGACCTCAACTTAAGTTGAGGTTTTATCAGACGGTCCTTCGCCCGGCAAATCGCCCGTCAATCGAAGGAGGACACCATGCCGTCGACCGACCGCAAACCGATCGCAGCCGCTTTCGTGGCCGCGAGGCTCGAGGCGCTCGGCGGCTTCGTCGGGGAAGCCCGCGAACTAGCCGAGCTGGCGCATCGCCTCGCCGGCGGCCATCGCGGCGGACAGGGCGAGGTTGAGGCTGCGGCCTCCGCCGGGCATCGGGATGGTCAGGCGTTCGTCCGCCTTGTCATGCACGTGATCCGGCACGCCCGCCGATTCCCGGCCGAACAGGAGGATGTCGCCGTCCGCGAAGGAAAAGTCCGTATAGGGCAGGGCGGCCTT
>JALYWP010000179.1 GCA_030852655.1 Pseudomonadota bacterium
TCTGACGAAAGCGTCAGCCTGCTGTCGGGGTTCGGCGCCTGCTCGGCGTGGAATTCGAGCTCGTAGCGATTGTCGCGCGAGCCGAGCACGACCGAGGGCAGCTTGCGCTCGGCAAAGGTGCGCTGCCCGAGCCAATTCGTGCCGAACGAAGCGAGCCTGAACGGCTGGCGGACGATGTTGCCGACATGGCTGAGCCGCCCGCGCAGGGAGACCGGGTTCTCGACGAATTTACGGCTGTACTCGTAGAGCACCATGTCCTTGACCAGGAACATCGCCGACAGGATGGCGTCGCCATGCGAGGGATCGGCGGGTTCTGGCAGGTGGGTGCGGAAGGTGGTGTTGAGGAGCTTGAATTCCCGCTGCGCCGCCTCGTTCAGCCACAGGCGCCGGCGCACATAGATGCCGTCGGCGTCCCGCGCGTAGTCGTAGGCGATGCCATCGGGCGGGCCGGTGAAGGATATCGTGCCTGATGTAGCGCAGAGATGGCTCATATAGTTGCGGCCGAGATGGTCGGAGTCGTTGCCGATGCCGGCCGGCCGCAAATCATTGGAGGCGAGCAACAGGCGGGTGGTTTCGAGCCCGCCCAGCGCCAGCACGTAGGAGCGCCCGCGCAGCTTGATCCGGCCGCCGTCGGGTGCCGCGATCTCGATCCAGTCGACCGCATTGCCGTCGCCGGCGAGTTGGATATGGACGACCGGCGCGTCCTTGACGATCCTGACCCGATCGGAGCGCGTGAGTTCTTCGCCATAGCGTCGCCAGAAGTTGGTCGGCTTGCTGAAGCGCTCTACGGTGGTTTGCACGAATTCGCCGTCGAGGCCCGGCGCCAGTTCCCGCTGTGCGCCGGGCAGTGCATGTTCGGGGCAGAAATCGGATCGCCCGGCTTCCGCGGCATCCATGGCCTTTCCATAGAAGCCGGCAAGCTCGTCCTGGCCGAAGGGCCAGCCCGAACCCGGCACCCAGTCGCGTTCCTCGAAGTCGATCGGGTCGAAGGGGATGGCGCGCCCGCCCCAGATGGTGCTGGTGCCGCCGATGGCGCGGACGCGGTAATTGTGGGTCGGCGGATGCACGACGGTATCGGCCAGATCGCCGCGGTAATATTCCTGCGAGACTTTCGTCCGCTTGTCGCCGCCGGCTTCGAGAAGCACGACGTGCCTTCCGGCCGCTCCCAGCGCATGCGCCAGCGTCAGGCCGGCGGCGCCGCCACCGACGATGATCACGTCGTTCGATCGGTTGGAATCTTGCAGGTCGGACAGGCTACCGCGCACGAAATGCGACTCCTTGCAGCTTCGCTGTGGATGGTTCGCCCGTAGCCCTGATGATTTCTATTCCATCTCATGTTAGCAATTGCAACAAGAGCGGGCGGTTTTGGTTGCAGTGCAGCAAGTCGGGTTTTCGGCCGGCGACACTGCCATTGGAGATTGCCCATGATGCGGCGGGAATTCGGCGTGGATGGGGCGAGCTTGCCAATCCTTGGTCTCGGCTGCAGCCGCATAGGCTCGCTGGGCAATCCGACGCCGATGCGCGACATCAGGATGCTTCTGGAACGCGCGCTCGAACTCGGCGTCAACTTGTTCGATACGGCCGATATCTACGGGCAGGGCGACAGCGAGCGCGAGATCGGCAGGCTGCTCAAGGGCAGGCGGGATCGTGCCTTCGTGGTGACCAAGGTCGGCAAGCGATTTTCCCGGAAGATGCGGCTGATGCGGCCCTTCAAGCCGCTGCTGAAGCCGCTTGTGGGCAAGGCAAAATCGGCCAGCAGCGCCGTGGTCGGCCAGCGCGATGCGAACCTCGCCACCGATTTTTCGCCTCGGCATATAACCGCCGCCGTCGAAGACAGCCTGCGCCGGCTGGGCTTCGGTTCGGTCGACGGCCTGCTGCTGCACAGCCCGCCGGCTGCCGAGATCACGCCCGATGTCGGCGAGGCTCTGGCCGCGCTGAAGAAGGCCGGCAAGGTCAGACATTTCGGCATTTCCTGCGACGATCTGCCGGCGCTGGAAGCGACGCTGGATATCCCCGGTATCGAACTGCTCGAACTGCCACTCGATGTGATCGATGCAACGATCGAAACCGGGCTGTCGAACCAGATCGGCCAGCGCGCGATCGGCGTGCTGGCGCGGGAGGTCGTCCGGCTGCAGCCGGGCGTTCCCGCCACCAGGGCGCTTCAGCAGGCGGCGTCACGCGACTGCGTCACCTCGGTCGTTCTCGGAACGTCGAGCGCGCGTCACCTCGAGGAGGCGGTGGCGGCGCTGGCGGGTCAAGCGAGGACGGCGGTTCAGGGCAGCGCGAGGTCGGCCACGACAGGCAGGTGATCCGAGCCGAAGGAGGGGCCGGTGAAGAAGTCGGCGACGCCGATGCCCCTCGACACCGCGAAGTGGTCGATCGGCGTGCCGAGGTTCAGCCTGTCGAACAGGCTCAGGAAAAGTCGTGTTGGCGAAGGCCATGCCGACCGCTCCGTCGCCTCCAGCCCCGACAGCAAGAGCGTGCGCGCATAGGCCGGCGACCAGACCGGCGTGTTCCAGTCGCCGGCAAGCGCGATCGGCGTCCCCTCAGGCTCGGCGGCGATCCGCTCCGCCAGCACGTCGAGATAGCGGTTGCGCGCCTTCCAGCCGGCCTGGGTGCGCGGCGTCGGCGCATGGATCGCATAGACCACGAGAGGCTGCGCGCGCTGAGGCAAGTCGACCTCGACGCGGACGGCCGACCCGCCGCCGAGTTCGTTGCCGGAGGGCGGCATGTCGGCCACGAGCGCGGCGCGCATCGGATAACGGCTGAGCACGATATTGGTGTTCCATCGCTGTTGCTCGCGGCCGACCAGATGCGGATATCCCGGCAGGGCTTCGAGCAAATCCGGCCAGGCGTACCTGGCTTCCTGGGTGACGATGACGTCGGGGGAAAGCCTCGCGACGAGTTCGGTGAACTTAGCCGGTTCGCGATTGTTGTAGAGCAGATTGGCGGAAAGGATACGCAGGTTCCCGGCATTGGCTGCCGCTGCAGTCGGGACGCCGATGGCGAAGAGCGGCTGCGCGTTGACCACGAGCAGCAGCGCAAGTGCGGCGGATGCCAGCCACCGCCGCAGGCAGAGGGCGACGCCGAGAAGAAACAGCACGGCCAGCACGAACTGCGGACGGAAGAAGGTGATCATGTCGCCGACCCAGAAGCTGTCGGCGGCTTCCGCCAGCGTGGTGGCGAACGCAACGGCGAGGGCGGCGAGCCAGATCAATTGGGTGATGGCGCGCGAGCGAGGGGCGCCGATGCTGGCCGAAGCGAGGGCGATGGTAACCATTTCTATCCGGATCTGGTGGAGGCTTCCCGGCGGGTGCCCCTTTTATCGTCAGGTTCGGGCGTGGCGAGGACGTCCTCTCGCGACATAGGGTCTCAACTCTCGCGCATGGCGTGGGAAAGCTGATCCGTCAGCGGGCTCAGCAGATATTGAAGCGCGGTACGCGAACCGGTGGTGGCGAGGAATACCTCGACCGGCATGCCCGAGACAAGCGACCGCTCCTTGCGCAGGCGAGCTTCGTCGGCGATCGATATCCGTGCGAGGTAGTAGGTTTCCCGCGTCGTAGGCTGAACGATGACGTCGGCCGACAGCGAGGTGACCTTGCCGGCGAAGGGCGGCAGCATGCGGGCATCAGCCGTCTGCAACTGGATCTTCGCCATTTGCCCGATTGCCGCCTGGTCGATATCGGTCGGGCGGATACGCGCCTCGACGACCAGCCGGTCGCCGTCAGGTACGATCAGGGCGAAGGTAGCGCCGGCTGCGATCACCCCGCCGATCGTGTGGATGGCCAGCTGGCTGACGACGCCCGCCTGCGGCGCCCGCACGACCAGCCGGTCGAGTTGCTCGCGCGCCGCCGCGCGCCGCTCCATCAGTTCGGCGATGCGTGCGTCGACCTCGCGAAGATCGCGCTCCGCCTCTTCGCGCCGGACGAGGTCGACCTGGGATATCTCCAGCTCGCTGCGTGTGATGGCGATATTCGATTGCGCGATCTCGGTCTCGATCTGGCCGATCGTCCCGGTCAGTTCGGCGCGTGTCCGCTGCAGCGCCAGCAACTGCCGTTGCGTGGTCAGCCCCTGTGCCATCAGCGCCTCGACGCCGTCGAGTTCCTGCCCGATCAGCCGCACCTGGTCCCTTGTCGCGGCAAGCCTTGCTTCCAGCCCGCGGACGCCGGCCTTGAGCTGGCGAATCTGCTCGGAAATGCCTGCCTTCTGCCCGGCCATCGCGGTACGGCGTGCCTGGAACAAGGCTGTCTCGGCAGCCATGGCCTTCGACAACTCGTCCTCCATGCCGTCGAAGCCGGGCATCGGCTTTGCGTCGGCAATTTCCGTGTCGCCGATCTGTTCGGCTTGCAGCCTTCGCCGCTTGGCGATGAGGTCGACCAACTGCGCTTCGACGATCGCGTAGTTACCGCGCAGCGCGCTGTCGTCCAGGCGGAGCATTTCCTGCCCGGCGTCGACGCGCATGCCGTCGCGTACCAGGATGCGGTCGACGATGCCGCCGTCGCGGTGCTGGATCTGCTTGACGTTGCCGCTGACGGCAAGTTGCCCGCGCGCGACGATCGCGCCGTCGAGTCGGGTCGTCGCGGCCCAGCCTCCCAGGCCGCCGACGAGCAGGCAGCAAACGAGCGCCCCCGCGAACAATTCGCGAAGCATGCCGCGGCGGCTTGCGTCGGAATTTGGAAGCTGGCCTTGAGCCTGGCAGGGAGGCCGACTGGTCATCACGACGCCACCTTGACCGGCCGCCGGCCGCCTTCGCGAAAAATCGTGTCGCGTGGACCAAAGGCGGCCTGCGTGCCGTTCGAGATCACCAGCACCTGGTCGCACGCCGCGATCGCGCTCGGGCGGTGCGCGATGACGATGACGATGGCGCGTGACCGCCTTGCGTCCTCGACGGCTTTGCGCAGCGCCTCGTCGCCATCGACATCGAGGGCCGAGGTCGGTTCGTCGAGTACGATCAGGAAAGGCGATCCGAACAGCGCCCTTGCCAGCCCGATCCGCTGTCGCTGGCCTGCCGAAAGCGTCGTGCCGCCTTGCCCGATCAGGGTGTCGTAGCCTTCCGGCAGGCTGGTGATCAGCCCGTGCGCTCCGGCGCGGCGCGCGGCTGCGATTACCGCTTCGGAATCGGGCAGCGGAGCGAGCCTGGCGATATTCTGGGCCACCGTTCCGTCGAAGAGCTCGACTTCCTGTGGAAGGTAGCCGACATGACTGCCGAACTGGTCGGGCTGCCACTGCGAGAGATCGGCGCCATCGAGGCGGACACTGCCCTCGAACGGCGGCAATATGCCGACAAGCGCACGCGCCAGCGTGGATTTTCCGGCGCCGCTCGGCCCGACGATCCCGAGCGACGAGCCCGCCCGCAGCGAAAATTCGATACCGCTGAGCAGGATACGGTCCGAGGACGGTGCCCTGACCGACAGATCGGCGACTTCGAGCGCTGATTTCGGCGGCGGCAGGATGGTTTTCGGCTCGTCCGCATCGGCGTTGCCGACCTGCTCCCTGAGCCGTAGCCAGCTCTGCCGCGCCGAGACGAAGGCACGCCAATGGCCGATCGCCTGCTCGACCGGCGCCAGCGCCCGCGCGGTGATGATCGAGACCGCGATGATCATGCCGGGGGTGATCTCGTTTTGCAGCGCCAGGTAGGCGCCGAGCGCCAGCGACGCGGACTGGAGGAGCAGCCTGACCCCGCGTGAAAC
>JALYWP010000211.1 GCA_030852655.1 Pseudomonadota bacterium
GGGTACCTGCAAGGCTAGTCCCGCTGGACCCCGGAGCCTGGCCGTCGGTGTGTTTCAGGCTTTCTGACACCCAACGGGAGGAATTCGATGAAGCTAAAACTCGCAAGTGCCATGCTGCTGACCGCCGCGCTGGCGACCGGCGCCATGGCCCAGGACAAGAAACAGCTCGCCTTCGTCGTCAACGGCGCGTCCGACTTCTGGAAGCTTGCCGAGGCCGGCGTGAAGAAGGCGCAAGGCGAACTGCCGAACTACGATCTCTCGCTGAAATACCCCGAGCAGGCCGCCGCCGCCGTGCAGCAGCGCCTGATGGAGGACCTCGTCGCCGGCGGTGTCTCGGCCATCATGGTCAGCGCCGTCGATCCGAAATCGTCCACCGACTCGCTGAACAAGATCGGCGCCCAGGTGCCGCTCTTCACGACCGACAGCGATGCGCCCGACACCAACCGCATCGCCTATATCGGCTCGTCGAACACCGAAGCCGGCAAACAGGCGGGCGAGATCGCGCTGAAGGCCCTGCCCGACGGCGGCAAGTGCATCGGCTTCGTCGGCCTGCCGGGCGCCGACAATGCACGCGAGCGCATCGAAGGCATGAAGTCCACCATCGCCGGCTCGAAAGTCGAACTGATCGATGTGCGCGGCGACGACATCGACCAGACCCGCGCCAAGCGCAATGTCGAGGATGCGCTGGCCGCAAACCCCGACATCGACTGCATGGTCGGCTTCTACTCCTACAACCCGCCGCGCATCTACGAGGTGCTGAAGGAGAGCGGCAAGCTCGGCCAGGTGACGGTCATCGCCTTCGACGAAGACCCGATCACGCTGGGCGGCGTGCGCGAAGGCACGATCGCCGGAACCGTGGTGCAGGACCCGTTCGAGTGGGGCTACCAAGGCATGAAGCTGATGGCGGCGTATCTTGAGGGCGACAAGTCGGTGGTGCCCGAGAACAAGCTGATCATCGTGCCCACCAAGATGATCGACAAATCCAATGTCGATGCATTCGAGGCGGAACTGAAGTCGCGCATCAGCGGCGGCTGACGCCTTGGAACGAACAGGCCGGTCAAATCTCCCAGCCGGCCTGTTCGGCGCGTATTGTCATCCGACGAACCCACCAGCATAGTTCGCCGATGCCCGATCCCTTCCTGAAGATGACGGGAATCTCGAAGGTGTATCCCGGCATCAGGGCCGTGGACGACATCAGTCTTTCCGTCAGCCCGGGCGAGGTGATCGGACTGGTGGGGGAGAACGGTGCCGGCAAGTCGACGCTGATGAAAATCCTCGGCGGCGTGATCGCGCCGAGCGCCGGCACGATCGACCTCGACGGCGCGGAGATGCCGCGGCTCACCGTCGGCGGCTCGATGCGCGGCGGCATCGCCTTCGTGCACCAGGAATTGAACCTGTTCGAGAACCTGACCGCCGCGGCAAACATCTTCATCGGGCGCGAGCCGCTGAAGGGCGGACCGCTCCGGCTGATCGACGAGCGCGAGCTCAACCGGCGCGCCGAGCCCTATCTGGCGCAGCTAGGCGCGGATTTTTCCGCCGAAACGCCGGTCTCCTCGCTGTCGCTCGCGCAGATGCAGCTGGTCGAGATCGCCAAGGCGCTTTCGCTGAAGGCGCGCCTCGTCATCATGGACGAGCCGACGTCGAGCCTGACCGCATCCGAAACCGAGCGGCTGCTCAAGATCATCGCCCGGCTGAAGGCGGAGGGTGTGTCGGTCATCCTCATCTCGCACCGCCTGGCCGAGATCGAGCACTCGGCCGACCGCGTGGTCGTGTTGCGGGACGGCAGGCGGGTCGCCGAACTCGGCAGGCAGGAAATCCACGCCGACACCATGATCCGCCACATGATCGGACGCGACCTGAAGACGCTGTACCGGCCGCCGGCCGGGCCGCCTGGCGAAGCGATCCTGGAACTTGTCGGCGCCAGGACCGGCTACCGGCCCGAGCAGGCCGTGAGCTTGTCCGTGAGACGGGGCGAAATCCTCGGCCTGGCTGGGCTGGTCGGCTCCGGCCGCACCGAGCTGGCGCGCGCCATCTTCGGGCTCGACGCGCTGAAAGGCGGCGAGGTCCGGATCAAGGGCGCGGCCGCCAGGATCGCATCGCCAAGGGCGGCGATAGGACAGGGTCTCTATCTCGTGCCGGAGGACCGCAAGCGGTCCGGCCTCATCATCGACTTCCCGATCCGCGAAAACATCACCCTTGCCAGCCTCCGGGCGCATGCGCGCCACGGCCTCGTCGACCTCGACGCCGAGGAAAAGAGCGCGTTGAAGCAGCGCGACCGCCTGGACATACGCACGCGCGGCGTAGCGGCTCGCGCCGGTTCGTTGTCGGGCGGCAACCAGCAGAAGGTGGTGCTGGCGAAATGGCTGTCGATGGAACCGCAGGTGCTGATCTTCGACGAGCCGACGCGCGGCGTCGACGTCGGCGCCAAGAGCGAGATTTACCGGCTGATGCGCGAACTTTCCGACCATGGCGTCGGCATATTGATGATCTCGTCCGACATGGAGGAGGTCATCGGCGTCAGCGACCGGGTCGCGGTCATGCATGAAGGCCGCATCGCCGGCTTCCTCGAACGCGACGAACTCAGCGAGCAGTCGATCCTCTCCCTGGCAGTCGGCAGGACCGCCGCATGAAGTCGCAAACGGACAATGGCTCCAGGCTCACCGGACAGGGCAACCGATGATCAACCGCAAGGATCTCTGGCTCCTCATCCTCATCATCGTCGTCGGCACGGTGGTGGCGATCATCAACCCGCGCTTCCTGTCGCCGATCAACCTGTCGAACACGGCGAATCTGATCGGCCTGTTCGGCATCTTCGCCGTGGCGCAGGCCTTCGTCATCATTTCGGGCGGCATCGAGCTGTCGGTCGGCTCGATCATCGCGTTGCTTGGCGTGATCTTCGTCGACCTCGTGGCGCGCGAGGTCGTGAGCCCGGGCATGGCTTTCGCCGTCGTGGTGGCGATCGGCTGCCTGATCGGGCTGCTGCACGGTTTCCTGGTCGCGAAACTCGGGCTGCAGCCCTTCGTGGTGACGCTTTGCGGCCTTTTGATCTACCGCGGCATTGCCCGCTACTACACCGAGGACGCGACGGCGGGCTTTCCCTTCGGCGCGAGCTTCCCTGTTCTCGAATGGCTGACCGCGGGCCGCATCTACGGCATCCCGCACAGCCTGATCGCCTTCATCGCGATCACCATCGTGATGGGAATCGTGCTGCACAAATCGGTGTTCGGCCGCTATCTGTTCGCGGTCGGCAAGAACGAGGAGGCGGCGCGCTACAGCGGCATTCACACCTCGAGGATCGTCATTGCGGCCTATGTGATCTGCTGCGGGCTGACCGCGGTGGCGGCGGTCTTCATCGCCATGTACACGCGCTCCATCTCGCCCTCCTCGCACGGCAATTTCTACGAGCTCTATGCGATCGCGGCTGCGGTGCTCGGCGGCTGCTCGCTGCGCGGCGGCGAAGGCTCGATTGTCGGCGTGGTGCTGGGCACCGTTCTGCTCCAGGTACTGCAGAACCTCGTCAACCTGCTCGGCATCCCGAGTTCGCTGAACTTCGCGGTGATGGGCTCGGTGATCCTGATCGGCGTGCTCGCCGACCAGCAGATTTCCAGGCGGACGATGCGAAAGGGACTTGCCGGCTAGCAGGCGGTCCGCACGCCGTCCTTCACGAGATACATCGGCTTGTACATGGTGACGAGTTCCTCCGCCGCGGTCGGATGAACCGCCATCGTGCGGTCGAAATCGTCCTTCGACAGCCCGGCCTTCAGCGCAATGCCGAGCAACTGCGCCATCTCACCAGCGTCGGGCCCCAATATGTGGGCGCCCAGCACCCGCCGCGTATCGGCGTCGACGACGAGCTTCGTCAGCATCCGCTCCTGGCGGCCCGACAGCGTGTGCTTCATCGGGCGGAAGGAGGCGCTGTAGATTTCCAACTCGGCAAAACGCCTCGCCGCCTCGTCCTCCGGAAGCCCGACCGTGCCGATCTCGGGTTGCGAGAAGACCGCAGTCGGTATGCAGTCGTGATCGGGTTCGGTCGGATTGTCCTTGAAGACGGTCTCGACGAAGCACATCGCTTCGTGGATGGCGACCGGCGTGAGCTGGACGCGATCGGTGACGTCGCCGATAGCCCAGATGCTCTCGACATTGGTGCGCGAGTGGGAATCGACCAGTATCTCGCCCCTGGCGCCGGTCTTCACCCCGGCTGCCTCCAGCCCGAGATTTTCGGTGTTGGGGATGCGCCCGATCGCCAGCATGATCTGGTCCGCGAAGAGCACGTCGCCGCTGTTGAGGGTGGCCGCCAGCCGGCCGTCATCGCGCTTTTCGACCTGTTCGAAGGTGGTGTGGCAAAGGATGCGGATACCCTTGGCCGCCATCTCCTCGTGCAGCCTGTGGCGCAAATCCATGTCAAACCGCTGCAGGATTTCCTTGCCGCGATAGACGAGCGTGGTGTCGACGCCGAGCCCATGGAAGATATTGGCGAACTCGACCGCGATATAGCCACCCCCGCCGATGGCGATCGATTTCGGCAGGCTGGGCAGGTCGAAGGCCTGGTCGGAGAAGATGCAGTGCTCGTGGCCGGGAAGCGCGGCGTGCGGGTTGGGCCGGCCGCCTGTGGCGATCAATATGTGCTCGGCGGTGACCGTGCGGCCCTCGCCCTCGATGCGCACCGTATGCGCGTCGACCAGCGTCGCGCGGCTGTGAAATGCCTCGCCGCCGGCTTTCTCGACGCCGCTCTGGTAGAGGCCGGCAAGCCGCCCGATCTCCTTGTCCTTGTTGGCGATCAGCGTCGGCCAGTCGAAGCTCGCCTCCGGCACCGTCCAGCCATAGCCCGCGGCGTCGGCGAAATGTTCGGAAAACTGCGAGGCGTAGACGAAGAGTTTCTTCGGCACGCAGCCGCGGATGACGCAGGTGCCGCCATAACGATATTCCTCGGCGATGGCCACGCGCTTGCCGAGCGAAGCCGAGACGCGCGCGGCGCGCACGCCGCCCGACCCGCCGCCGATGACGAAGAGATCGTAGTCGTATCGGGGCATGGCATAGGTCTCCGCAGGAAGTTGCGGATCACAGTTAGGAGGGGATGGCCGAAAAGAAAAGCCCGGCGCTTTGGCCGGGCTTCGGGTTCCTGTCGGGAACGGGTGGTGCGCCTACTGGATCGGCGCATCCAGCCCTTGCAGCGCAGGCGTTTCGCCCTCCGGAGCGGCGGGGTCGCCTTCAGGAGCGGGAGCCGGCATGACGACGCCGCCTTCAGGCGCCGGCGTGCCGCCGGCCGCCCTCACCTGCGCATCGACGATATCCGATATTGTCTTGCCGACTTCCATGGCGAGATCGCGCGAGATGCCGCGCTGCCATATCTCGGCGGCCTTGATCACCTCGCGGGCGACGATCGGGCCCGAGGCCAGCAGCTTCTTGCCGGTGTCGCTGGCGTAGAAGGCGGTGATGGCCTTGAGTTCGTCCTCGTTGAATATCTTGGCATAGGCGATCGCCGCCTCGCGCTCGAGGTCCGCGCGGCGGCCGGCGAGCGTCAGCGCCTTCTCGTCGACCGTCGCGATGATCACGTCGGTCAGGTCGGGATTCTGCTGGATGAGCTCCTGCTTCAGGCGCTGCGCGGCGGCGGGGAGGATCACGTCGTAATTGTCGGTCGCGTTGACCGCGTCGATGGTCGCGTAGGCGGCCGTCAGGTGCGATTCGGCGATTTCCTGCGCAATGGTCGGCGACGAGACTGCGACGAAGGCCGACGCCGCCAGCATGGCTGCGATTCGGCGACCGCGGTTGATCAACTTCATGATCGGAACAACTCCCTGGTTTGTCAGTTGGCCTGCACGGTCCTGATTCCGTCGGCGCCGGCGATGATCGCCAGTTCGGCCAAGCCCAGGAACAGCCCGTGCTCGACGACCCCCGGTATGGCGTGAAGAGCATCCGAAAGCGCTCTTGTATCCGGAATGCGGCCAAAAGATGCATCCAGGATCAAATGCCCGCCGTCTGTAACAAAAGGCTGACCGTTCGTCACCCTCAATGTCAGCGGCCCGGACAGGCCCAGTTCCGCAGCGACGCGCGCGATGGCGAGTTCGGTCGCCTTGAGGCCGAATCGGTTGACCTCGATCGGCAGCGGGAACCGGCCGAGCGCCGGCACGAGCTTGCTTTCGTCGGCGATCACGATCATGCGGGCGGACGCCGCGGCGACGATCTTTTCGCGCAGCAGCGCGCCGCCGCCGCCCTTGATGAGGCCGAGGCCGGGGCCGACCTCGTCGGCGCCGTCGACCGTGAGATCGAGTTCCGGCGTTTCGTCGAGCGTGGACAGCCCGACGCCAAGCTCGGCACAAAGCGCGGCGGTACGCTCCGACGTCGGCACGCCTGTTATCTTCATGCCCCCGGCGACCTTTTCGGCGAGCAGGCGGACGAATTCCGATGCGGTCGAGCCGGTCCCTATGCCGAGCCGCATGCCGTCGCGGACATGGGCAAGTGCTGCCCGCGCTGCTTCGATCTTCAATGCATTTGCATCCATCGCCTGTCCGACCGCCCTGAAATCGTCGGGCGCTCCTAGCATCTTTGCCCGGCACGGCAAAGCCCGCCAACGTCACCTCCGCGCGGCCACGGCGGGCGGCAGCGGCAAATGGTCCGGTGCGGGCGGGTTGCACGGCGGTGCGGCGCGGGGTATCGGCCAAGCTGTCGCCCGCAGTCCCGCGGCACTCTCAAATGGCAGGACCGGTATATCGATGGGCAAGCCGATCATTGTTTTCGACCTCGACGGCACGCTGGTCGACACCGCTCCCGACCTGCTCGACAGCCTGAACCATACGCTGGACGCCGGTGGCGCCACGCGCGCCGATACGGCGGGCTTCCGACAGTTCGTCGGCCATGGCGCCCGCGTGATGATCGAGCGGGCCTACCAGGCGCAGAAGAAGGCGCTGGCGACCGACGAGCACGACCGGCTGTTCGCCCTGTTCCTGGAGCATTACGGCGCGAACATCCCCGGCCAGTCGAAACCCTATCCGGGCGTGGTCGAGGCGCTGGAGCGTTTTCGTGAGGCGGGCTATCTGCTCGCGGTCTGCACCAACAAGACCGAGGAATTCTCCAAGCGCCTGCTGGTCGGCCTCGGCATGAGCGGCTTCTTCGCGGCAATCTGCGGCCAGGACACGTTCGCGCACCGCAAGCCCGACCCGCGGCACCTGACCGAGACGATCGGGCTCGCCGGCGGCGATACCTCGGAGGCGGTGATGGTCGGCGATTCCAGGACCGACATCGATACGGCGAAGGCAGCGGGCATCCCGGTGGTGGCGGTCGATTTCGGCTACACCGACCGGCACGTGCGCGAATTCGAGCCTTCGAAGGTGATCTCCCATTTCGACGAATTGACGGTTCCGCTGGCCGGAAGCCTCATCGCCGGGGCGAACGGCCGATAGCGTTCTTGACTTCAAAGCCTGCCGCAGCCTATATCGCGGCGCGCTTCGGCCCAAGGCCGACGGCGGGCGATTAGCTCAGCGGGAGAGCACACCCTTCACACGGGTGGGGTCACTGGTTCAATCCCAGTATCGCCCACCATCTAACCCCGGAAACGGCAAAGACCTTCTTCACCGTTCTCGTTCACCGGGCGTGGCGCAAGGGAGGCGGTGATTGCATAGGCCAGTTTAACGGTGATATTCGGCAGGGATGTCCCGCCTGTCCCGTTTCGTCCGTAAAAAACTTGGCAAAGACCGCCCAAAATACCCGTCCGGGGTCACGGTTGGTCGTGGTTCGTACATAGGCGGGCCATCTCCCTTTCGGTTTGTTGGTCCCGATTCTCCTGTCACCATCGGTCAATTTTGCTCCATTGCCAGCGAAACCGTTTTCTTGGGGGAAGCAGGCCATCGTCTGGATACCGCGAGCACCTTTCCGATCGACGTATTTCTAAATCGCAAATCCGTTGAAGACAGGACGACCAAGGGGCCAATCGTCGTCGGGAATGATGTTTGGATCGGCATGCGAAGCACGATCCTTAGCGGCGTCACCATAGGCGATGGCGCGGTCATCGCTGCTGGCAGCGTCGTGACGCGCGACGTTCCACCCTACACGATAGTGGGAGGCATGCCGGCCCGACAGATCAGGGAGCGGGTTGACGCGGCGACGGCGCAAGCGCTGCAGGCTATCGCCTGGTGGAATTGGTCAGATGAAGCAATTCGTCGGCACAGGGACGATTTCTATCTCCCTGTGACCGAATTCATCCTCAAGCACTACTCCGGCGCCATAGCCGCTGCGGCATCCGCACCAATCGCGCCAAGCAGCGGCACGTCAGGGCCATCGACATAGACCTCGGACGGTCAGCCGCTAGCGAACCCCCGCGCCCATGGGCGTCGCGCTCGTAGACGCCGGTCTCTTCTATCCACGGCACGATGGAGTGTTCCCTCAAGATAGCCATGCGGTTTGCCTCGGTCTGGTTTTTGGGCATTGGAGGCGTTATATGGGCGGGATGGGTGGGGGTCTGTTTGAACGCGTTTTCACGCGTGTCTGTCACGTTAAGAACGGCTACGAGGACCGCGAGCGGCACATCCGCCGCGAGTTCTCATCGCGTGGCGTACCGGTTGATTTCTACCTGGACTTCGACGCCGACGAGATCGAGCCTAATTTTGCCGAAGCAGGCCTTCCGCCGCCGATCGTCTCACTTGGTATGAAGCATCATGGCATATGGCGGGATTTCCTGGCATCCGGCCTGCCCTACTGCCTGGTGTTCGAGGATGACGTCTTTCTGGCGAAAGATTTCGTGCCCAAGCTATCGGCCTGTATCGATGAACTAGGGGATCGGAACGCTGTCGTTTATCTCGGCAACGCCGGGAACTACTACATCCCCTATTTCCAACTCAGGCGTGGCCAACATCTTTACCCGGCCCGCCACGGCCGCTGCACCGATTCATACCTGATCACAAGACCCGTCGCCGCAGCCCGGCTTGCCTGGTTCGAGCAAAACAGGATGGTCGCCGCGATGGATCACCAAATCGACGCGATCGACACAGAGACCGGCACACCGATCCTTTGGTTCGAGCGCCCCATTGTCGTGCAGGGCACGCACACCGGAGCCTTTGCGTCGTCCTTGGGAACTGACCGCCCGCGTTGGCAGAAACAAATCCTCTGGCATTGGAAGAAATCGACCCGCCAGCTATTCGGCAGAATGCGGTGATCTTGGTTTTCCCGGCTATCGCGACGATGTGAGCGGGGCGACCGCGCCTGACATCGGACGACATCCGACCGCGCCTCCCGCAGATATCAGCTGCTCGGCGCCCTGACGGCGTCCGTCTTTTCCATCGCGAGTTCGACGCGGGCGTCGCGCTCGTAGACGTCGGCGAAATACTCGATCTTGCCGTGCTTGTCCGGCCAGGCGGTGAAATAGGCGACGTAGACCGGGATTTTCAGCTTGGTCTTTTCGGTCGAATGACCCTGCTTCAGCTTGGCCTCGACATGCTCGACGGTGGTGCCCAGAACGGCTGCGGCCATGCCGCGCGGGTCCTGGAGCCGCACGCAGCCATGGCTGAAGGCGCGGGTGTCCCGGTTGAAGAGGTCCTTCTGCGGCGTGTCGTGCATGTAGATCGCATGCTTGTTGGGAAAGAGTATCTTCAACTCGCCGAGCGCATTGGCCTCGCTCGGGGTCTGGCGCACGTTGAAGGGCACCTTGGACCCGTATGACCACCAGTTGATCGAGGACGACGATATGCGGCGGCCCCTGGCGTCGGTCACCTCGTAGCCGGCGCGGTCGAGATAGCCCGGATCGTTGCGCAGGCGCGGCAGCATCTCGTTGACGATGATCGACTGCGGCACGCCCCAATAGGGATTGTAGTCGACCTGCTCGATCTCGTCGTAGAAGAAACTGGTCTGGTTGGACGGCTTGCCGACGACCACGCGCATGTTGAGCTTTTCGACACCGTGGTCGATGAAGCGCGCCGTATAGGCGGGCTGGTTGATGAAGACGCGCGTCTCGCCCAGATCGCGCGGCAGCCAGCGCATTTGCTCCAGCGCGACCAGAACCTTGCCGACGCGCTCCGCCTTCGACGTCCCCGCGAGGGCGGAGACCGTGCGCGGGCCGATGACGCCGTCCGGCTTCAGCCCGGCCTTGGTCTGCGCGGCCTTGACGACCGGCACCAGCTCCTCGCCATAGGTTTCGCTGTTGACGGTCTGGGCCAGCAATTCCCCGTATTCGCCGCCCATCTCGTCGTCGAGGTCGCGGGCGATGAGATGGAGAATCTTGGCGAACTCGGGGCTGGATTGGCCCGGCCTGAGGAAAAGCCCGGAATCGACGACTATGTCGTTCTCGGCGCTGGCGTTCAGCGCCTCGAGTTCGACGCGCAGCGCCTTGTATTCGGGACTGTCGGGATGGCGCGCCTCGAGCCAGCCGCGCGCGTCCGTCGCCAGCGACAATATCTTCAGCGCCTCGACCATGTCGAACGGCTTTTCGGGAAAGTCGTGGTAGCCGGAGAGCTTGTTCGGGTTGATGCGGCCGCCCTCGGCATCCTGCGCGTAGCGCAGCACCCGCGCCGAAAGCGCCATCTCGAAACGGATCAATTCGTTCTTGCGCGCCGCCGTGTCGGCGTCCGAGCCGCCCGTCGATGGAATGGTGACGGCGTAGTCGGCTGGCGAAAGGCCGTGGCTGGCCGCCTCCCCCAGCACGCGTATGGCATCCCTGCCGCGCTCGTTCACCCCGTCGCCGGTGACCCAGATGAAATCGGGATTGGCGGAATAGAACTCGACCAGCGCCTTGGCGATTTCCTGCTCGGCAAAGAACTCGTAGCCGACGAGGCCTCCGACCGCTTCGCGGAAGGCCGTACCCGACGTCGGCTGGTCGAGCGAAGCCGACTGGCCGATCGCGGCAAGCGGCGCGAAATCGACGCGCTGCAGCGCGGCAGCCTTGTAGTTGTAGTAGGAGGGAGCGCTGATCTTGGCGATCGCGACGGGCTTGCGGGCCACCGGACGGGTGGGTTGCTTGCTGCGCCGGACATCGTCGTCGCGGCGCTCGATCCTGTTGGGCTGGCCGCCCCTGAAAAGGAGTTCGAGAAAGGTCTGGGCCTGCGCCTGCGGCGTCCCGACGGCTATCGTTCCCGCCAGCGCAACGGGGAGAAGAAAAACGTTCCTCGAAAAGAATTTCATCGATGATCCATTTCGATTCGCCGCTTCGATGCATCATCCCAGCCGAGCGGATGTAAGGCGGAACAATACCGATTCATACCGATTACGTTAAGCTCCCATAAATTTCGCGACCAGTGTTGCGCATCGGCTTCACATCCTCGTGACCATTGCCCCGGCACCGCTGGCGGTATCGATTTGCCCGGTCGTACCTCCGTCGCGGGCTTGCCACCATGCCCGACAATTGGCACGGGACAACAACGCGACGATGCCGTTTTCGTTTCACCATTGCAACCGCAGGTGGCTCGGCGGTGCGACGTGCCCTATCGGCGAACAGGCGCGGATGACCCGGACGCCGATCGGTGCCATGATGGCAGCCTGTCGAGAATGAATTCAACATGCCGGACATGAAACAAGAACCTTCCCAAGACCTCCCCTGGGACAATCCGCGTTTCCGCAACTGGGTCGCGGTGGCGCGCGCCTGCCATGCAGTCGAACGGGCGGTCGCGGCGGCACTGACCCCGCTCGACCTGAAGCCGGCGCAGCTCGACGTGCTGATGAACCTCCACCGGCATCCGGGCATGTCGCAGCACGATCTCGCCCGCAAGCTGCTGGTCGGCCGTTCCAACATCACCATGCTCCTGCCACAGCTGGAGAAACGGAACCTGCTGAAGCGCGAGGGCGACGCGAAGGACAAGCGCGTGTTGAGGCTGACGCTCACGGCGGAGGGCGAGAAGCTGCTGATGAAGGCGCTGAAAGTGCATACCGCCCTGATCGAAAAGGCGATGGGGCAGTCCACGCCGGCCGAATGCGATCTCGTCGGCGAGCAGATGCGCCGGATTGCGGAAGTGCTGGGCCCGGCCCAACGCATATCTCCGGAAAGTGGTCCCGGTTTCGCGCCTAAGACATGCGCAAAAACAAGGCCTAAAGCGCAGGACACGAACCTGAAAGGTCGCGACGCGCTTTAGGCAGCCGCCCTTGCCGCGCGGCGTCCGCGCGCCGGCGCCTGCCCGCCGAACCAGGGCCTGAGCGACGCCAGGAGCGTCACGCCGACCCCGGCCGCCAGCACCCACCATGCCGGCCTGATCGAGTACGAAAACTGCAGGTTGGCGGCGAGCACGCGGCCGGGCGGCACTCCGGTCGCGATGCCGTACCAGGCATATTCGATCGCGGCGGTTCCGAGCGCTGCGAGGATTGCGACCGCCGCCAGAACAAGGGGCGACGCCAGCGAAAAGCCGCGCCAATGCGCAAGGCGGTAAAACATCAGCAGCAGGAGGAAACCGGCCATCAGCGTGGGCTCGTAGACGTCGGCCTTGGACTGGATGAAGAAATGGAAGGCCGCGAGCGGGGCGATGACGTAGACGATCCTGTGCAGGCGGTTCCATCTCTTGCCGAGCCGCCTGATCGCCGCGTCGGTGGAGGTCGACCCGAGCGCTATCAATCCCAGCAGCGCAACGAAGCCGATGGTGAGATAGAAACGCGACGCGATCTCCGAGACGACCCGCGAAAGGTCGAGCTTGAGGTCGATCGCGTAGAGCGTGAGATGGGCCAGTGCATAGAACAGCGCTGTCACGCCCAGCATGCGCCGCACCAGGATCAGCTTCGGCCAGTTGGCGATGCGCCGCAGCGGCGTCACGGCAAGCGACATCACCAGGAAGCGGATCGCCCAGTCGCCGGTCTGGTGGATCGCCTCCGTGATCGGGCGCGCGCCGAGCGGACCGAGCGGCACGGCTGCGGCCAACGCGCCGGAGAACGCCGCCCATGCCAGCCACAGCGCCGGCAGGCAGGCGCCGACAAGCACTATCGCCTTCAGCGGCGAGAATTTTCCCGATCGGTCGGTCCAGGGCGTCATGCGGCGGTTCCGGTTGTGCCGCAATATACGCTCGACCGGCC
>JALYWP010000223.1 GCA_030852655.1 Pseudomonadota bacterium
GCCGCCCTCGGCCTATATGGACAAGCCGGTGACCAACAGGCCTACCCAGGCCGAGGTCGAGGCCGCCGTGGGCGTGCTGTTACGCTGGACCGGGGACGACCCGACCCGCGAGGGACTGGTCGACACGCCCAAGCGCGTCGCCAAGGCCTATCGCGAGATGTTCAACGGCTACGACATGTGCCCGGCCGAGGAACTCGGCCGCACATTCGAGGAGGTCGCCGGCTATGACGACCTCGTCATCGTGCGCGACATCAAGTTTCACTCGCACTGCGAGCACCACATGGTGCCGATCATCGGGAAGGCACATGTCGGCTACCTGCCGGACGGCAAGGTCGTGGGCCTATCGAAGATCGCCCGCGTCGTCGACATCTTCGCGCACCGCTTGCAGACGCAGGAGGCGATGACGGCGCAGATCGCCGCCGTCATTCAGGACGTGCTCAACCCGCGCGGCGTCGCTGTCATGATCGAGGCCGAGCACATGTGCATGGCCATGCGCGGCATCCGCAAGCAGGGATCGACCACCCTCACCTCCACCTTCACCGGCACCTTTCAGGACAGCCCGGAAGAGCAGGTCCGTTTCGTGACCATGGTGCGCGGCGGCTACGTCGCCGGGTGAACAGGGTGGCTGTCGCCTGTTGCCGGCGCACGGTGGGCGGGGCATTCTGGCGTATGTGACATGCTTGGAGCGCGGCTCTGTCCGGAACCGCAGGGGTTAGCCCATGACCACCATCGGATTTGCCAGCCCGCCAGCGGACAAGAAGGCGCTTGAGGAAAGCACCGTCTTCTCGCCGCGCTTCGACGCCAACGGGCTGGTCACGGCGGTCGTTACCGACGCAGCCGACGGCATGCTCCTGATGGTGGCGCACATGAACGCCGAGGCGCTGGCGCTCACCGTAGAGACGGGCATCGCCCATTATTGGTCCCGGTCACGCAACCGGCTCTGGAAGAAGGGCGAGACGTCGGGCAACGTTCAGCAGGTCGTCGAACTGCGCACGGATTGTGACCAGGACGCCATATGGTTGAAGGTTGAAGTCGCCGGCCATGATGCAACCTGTCACACCGGACGGCGTTCTTGTTTTTATCGGACGGTGGGGCTGGTCGACGGCAAGGTTATACTTGCCGGCGACGGCAGCGAGCCGCTGTTCGACACGGAAAAGACGTATCGAAAGTAGCTCGTGAACCTGTCGGCCTCTGCCTTCACACGGGATTCATCATTTCGATACGCCGTTCAGATAGGCTGGACGCGGGACTAGGAGATCGTGGTGCTCGACTGGGCGTCATTTCGCAGCAGGCCTGATGTTCGCGAAGCCAATGGCCCGTCATCCTCCGGCGGCGTGGCCGGCATGCCTGTTTCGTCGAAGCCGGGCATCTCTCTCGCACTGGGCGGCGGCTGCGCCCGCGGCTGGGCCCATATCGGCGTCCTCAGGGCCCTGGACGAGGCCGGCATCGAAGTCTCGATGATCGCCGGAACCTCTATCGGGGCGCTGGTCGGCGGCTGCTATCTCGCCGGCAAGCTCGACGCGTTGGAGGAGTTCGCCCGCAGCCTGACCAAACGCCGCATCTTCGGCCTCCTCGATTTCAATTTCGGCGGCAACGGCCTCTTTGGCGGCATGAAGCTGGACGCCAGGCTGCGCGAACATCTGAACGGCGCGCGTTTCGAGGATTTGCCGAAACCCTTCGTCTGCGTCGCTTCCGAAATCCGCACCGGCCATGAGATCTGGCTATCGAGCGGCGTGCTCATAACCGCCATGCGCGCCTCATACGCGCTGCCCGGCGTGTTCGAGCCGGTCGCCGTCAATGGTCGTGCGCTGGTCGACGGAGCACTGGTCAATCCCGTGCCGGTCTCGGTCTGCCGCGCCTACGAGCAGCCCCTCGTCGTGGCGGTCAACCTTCACTACGACCTTTTCGGTCGAGCCGCCGTCATCAAGCACAGCGCCGGCGAATTGATGGTCGAGCAGGATGCGGCTTCTCGCTCGCACTCGAACACGGCGCCCAGCCCGCGTGACTCGCGCATCGGCGTGACCGGCGTGATGGTCGAGGCCTTCAACATCATCCAGGACCGCATTTCGCGCGCCAGGCTTGCAGGCGACCCGCCCGACCTGTCGCTGCAGCCGAAGCTCGGCCATATCGGCTTGACCGAATTCCATCGCGCCGACGAGGCCATCCGGGTTGGCTATGAAACGACCAAGGCGCAGTTGAACGACCTTCAGCGGCTTCAGACGGTCCTGGCCTAACCCGCCAGGGCAGCGTCGATGACGCGAAAATCCACCCTGCGGCTGCCGTTCCAGTAGTTGCCCGAGAGCGAGCCTGCGACGTGTATCGTCTGGCCGCGATTGCCGAAGAGGAAGTCGCCGAGTGCCGTCTCGGCGGCTCGAAACGCGATCGCCTGGATACGCCCCCCGCCATCGGAGCGAAGATCGGCGCGCACATGGTTGGTACCGACCAGCCGCGCATCATCGAGCCGATGCCGCGGCAGCACGAAGACCGGCGCGACGTGCCCTGCCCCGAACGGCCCGGCCTTCTCCAGTGTCTCGAGCAAATCGAGCGTGGCGCCCTCGGCTGCGAGCGCGGCGTCGATATCGAGCACCTCTTCATTCTGCAGTCTGAACACGTCTGCCGCCGCGCGCTCCTCGAAGAAGGCCCTGAGTGCGCCGAGTTTGTCGCGTTCGACGGTGATGCCGGCAGCCATTGCATGCCCGCCGCCCTTGACGAGCAGGCCTTCGGCCACCGCCTCGCGCACCAGCCGGCCGAGATCGAAGCCCGT
>JALYWP010000227.1 GCA_030852655.1 Pseudomonadota bacterium
TAGGTAGCGCATGGGCTGGGGCAACCAAGCATAACATTCAAGACTCTTATCCTCGATTACCCATGGGCAGGTTGAGAGGAGTATCAGCTATGAGAAAACTTTTGCTTTGCGCGGCGTTCGCGCTGACGACCACGGCGGCATCTGCCGCGGACGCGGTTGTCGAGGAAATCGTCGCGGTCGCGCCGGCATGGAGTTGGGCCGGCGGCTATATCGGCCTTCACGGCGGCTGGGGCTGGGCCGATGCGTCTGCCAGCTATGTCGATGCAACTGCCTTTGGCCAGTCGACGTCCGAATGCGGGCTCGGGGAGCCTTTTGGCTGTGCTATCAGCCTTGACCCGGAAGGTGGCTTTGTCGGCGTGCAGGCAGGCTGGAACTATGTTTTCGACAATGGGTTCATGCTGGGCGTCGAGGGCGACTATTCCTTCGCCAGCCTTAACGACAGCGGGAATGGGTTGTTCACTTTTGGGGGAACTCAACAGTCGCATGTCGATATCGAGATCGACCAGATGGCAACGATCATGGCACGATTTGGCTACGTCATGGACCGCTGGATGCCGTTTGCCACCGTCGGTTGGGGTTGGGCGCATGGCGAGCGCGACGTGAACAGCAGCTTCCCGGCCGGCTATAGCGCCAGCGCTGAAAATTGGCATGACGGCTGGATTGTCGGTGTCGGAGCGGAATATGCCCTGGATGAGCATTGGAGGCTCAAAGGCGAATACCGCTACTTCGATGGCGGTGACGAAGTCTACGGCGTCGGCTTTGCCGGCGGCACCGAATACGATCTGGAGATCCACACTGTCCGCTTCGGAATAAACTACGGCTTTTAATCGTCTCACCAAAAGGTTCCAAAGCCCCGTGGGACACTGCGGGGCTTTCTCTTGTCCCGTTGCACGCCAGCCGCGACGGTCGGCGGGTGAGGTCGGAGCGTGCTTCAGCCGCGCGGATGGTCAATTTATGCCTTCAGCCTATCGGATCTCTTCCAATATGTGCTCGTAGAGCAGCTTCGCCGCCGGCGAGAGCGCCCGGTTGCGCGCCATGATCAGGCTGTAGGGCTGTACGTCGATGTCGAAGGAGATCGGCAGGATCTCGATGGCTCCTCCGAGCCCGTTCGCGTCGTTGACGAACTTCGCCATGTCGAGCGCGACCGGCGCGATGGCGTCGGACTGCGCCACCATGACCAGCGTCAGAAGCAGCGAGGTGGTGTTGAGGATGCGATCGGGCAGGGGCACGTTGCGGCTCATGAAGATCGTCTCGATGGTGCGCCTGAGCAGCGACCCTCCCGGCTGGAATACCCAGTCGTAGCTGGTCAGTTGTTCGAGTTCCACCGTCCTGCCGTCGGCCAGCGGATGGCCGCGCCTGACGATCAGGCAGGCTTTCTCGATGCCGATGACGCGCGCCTCGAAGAGCCGCGGATTTAGGTCGTCGGGGATGCGCGCGATGATGAAGTCGTGCCGGGACGCCAGCAGTTCGCGGGCCAGCACCGCGCTGGTGTCGACCTGCACGCTGATCTCTATGCGCGGAAAATTCCTGCGGATGCGCCGGATCGCCGGGACCGCCAGGCCGATCGCCGGTGCCGTCACCGCTCCGAGGAACACGGCTCCGCCCTTGCCGGACTTCAGGTCGGAAATCTCCCGGTCGACCTCGCGCAGTTCGAGCAGCATGGTCCTGGCGCGACGTGCGAGCGCTGCCCCGGACGGCGTCAGTTCGACTCCGCGCGGCAGGCGCCGGCAGAGCGACACGCCGAGAATGTCCTCCATCTCCGCGATCATGCGCGATGCCGCCGGCTGCGAGATGTTGAGCATGTGGGCCGCCGCGCTGATCTGACCGCTATCCTCCAACGCCACGATCATGCGCATGTGCGAGACCTTGAGTCCGCTGCGCAGCAGGCCCTCGCTGTCACCGCCGAGCGGTTCCTGGGTATATCGGTCCATCCTGGTCCCCCGTCTGAAATGTTGCGCCAGCGAGTGACATATCAAAAAGGTATGTCAACTGACAGAAAATGCATTTGACAGTTATATCGATTGAAGCCAGTTTCCGCCGGTCTTCGGGCACGCCGTCAGCGTTCGTGCAGCGGCGTGGTCGACGACGATCTGGGAGAATACAGACATCAGGGCTTGCGCCGCGGCGACAGGCGATACTGGCGGCCTGGCCGCGACAGATCACCACCAAGGGAGAGATCATAGTGAAAACCATCAAGGCATTGGTCGGCGCGCTGGCGCTCGGCCTGGCGACCATGAGCTACGGCGCCCATGCGCAGGACAAGGGCCTGGTCGGCGTGCTGATGCCCACCAAGACCTCGCAGCGCTGGATCAACGACGGCGACGCCGTCAAGTCCCAGCTCGAGGCGCTCGGCTACACGGTCGACCTGCAATACGCGCAGGACGACATCCCCAACCAGCTGAGCCAGCTGGAAAACGAGATCACCAAGGGCCCGAAGGCGCTGATCATCGCCTCGATCGACGGCACCACCATGTCGGATGCTTTGCAGAAGGCCGCTGACGCCGGCATCGTCGTGGTCGCCTATGACCGCCTGATCAAGAAGACGCCGAATGTCGACTACTACACCACCTTCGATAATTTCGGCGTCGGCGTCATCCAGGCCAATTCGCTGGTCAAGGGGCTCAAGGAACGCTTCCCGAACGTGAAGCCGTGGAACGTCGAGCTGTTCGGCGGCTCGCCCGACGACAACAACGCCTTCTTCTTCTACGACGGTGCCATGAGCGTGCTGCAGCCGCTGATCGACGACGGCTCGATCGTCATCAAGTCCGGCCAGACCGGCATGGACAAGGTCGGCACGCTGCGCTGGCTCGCTGCCACCGCGCAGGCCCGCATGGACAATCTGCTGTCGGCCAACTATTCGGACGGCAGCCGCGTCCACGGCGTGCTTTCGCCCTATGACGGCCTGTCGCGCGGCATCACCGCATCGCTGCGCGCCGTGGGCTACGGCACGGACGCCCAGCCCTGGCCGATCGTGACCGGCCAGGACGCCGAGACCGCCTCGGTCAAGCTCATCATCTCCGGCGAGCAGTATTCGACGGTGTTCAAGGACACCCGCGAACTGGCCAAGGCGACCGTTGAACTGGTCGACAAGGTGCTCTCGGGCGGCAAGCCGGAAGGCCTCGACGAGAAGACCTACAACAACGACGTGAAGGTCGTTCCCTCGATCCTGCTCACGCCGCATGAGGTCGACAAGTCGAACTACCAGGCGCTGGTCGTCGACTCCGGCTACATCAAGGCCGAAGAGCTGCAGTAAGCCTTTGACATGCGAAGGGCCTCGCGCGTCCAGCGCGGGGCCTTTTCGTTGATCGGTGACCCCGGTAGTGTCTGCGGGTTCCGCAGGAGCGATGTTTCCTATGGCTTCGACGATTTTGGAGATGCAGGGCATCACCAAGACGTTTCCCGGCGTCAAGGCGCTGTCCAACGTCAACCTCAGCGTGGAGGAGGGCGAGATTCACGCCGTGGTCGGCGAGAACGGCGCCGGCAAGTCGACATTGATGAAAGTGCTGTCGGGCGTTTATCCCGCCGGCACCTATGACGGCACGATCGTTTATCGCGGGCAGGATTGCCATTTCAAGGGCATCCATGACAGCGAAAGCGAGGGCATCGTTATCATCCACCAGGAGCTTGCTCTGGTGCCGCTGCTGTCGATCGCCGAGAACATCTTCCTCGGCAACGAGCATGATTCCTACGGCGTCATCGACTGGAACGCCAACGAGGTACGCACGAGCGCCCTGCTGAAGAAGGTAGGGCTGGACGAGGACCCCAAGACCCTCATCACCAATATCGGCGTCGGCAAGCAGCAACTGGTCGAGATCGCCAAGGCGCTGAGCAAGGAGGTGCGCCTGCTGATCCTAGACGAGCCGACCGCCAGTCTGTCGGAGAAGGACAGCCAGGCGCTGCTGGACCTGTTGCTCGAATTCAAGCGCCAGGGCATCACCTCGATCCTGATCTCGCACAAGCTGAACGAGGTCAGCCGCGTCGCCGACCACGTCACGATCATACGTGACGGGCAGACCATCGAGACGCTGGCCAGGAAAGATATCAGCGAGGATCGCATCATCACCTTGATGGTCGGCCGTGCGCTCGACGACCGTTATCCGCCGCGCGAGCCCGACATCGGCGAAGTCGTCTTCGAAGTGAGGAACTGGTCGGTCTATCATCCGGTCCATGCCGAGCGGCAGGTCATCAAGGATATCGACCTGAACGTCCGCAAGGGCGAGGTGGTGGGCATCGCGGGCCTGATGGGCGCGGGGCGCACCGAATTCGCGATGAGCCTGTTCGGACGCTCCTACGGCCGCCACATTACCGGCGAGGTCCTGTTCAGGGGCAAGCCGATCGACGCCTCCTCGGTGAACAGGGCGGTCAGGCACGGCATCGCCTACGTCACCGAGGACCGCAAGACCTACGGCCTCAACCTGATCGACCACATCAAGCACAACATCACGCTGGCCAACCTCGCCGGCGTGTCGCGGCATGGCGTGATCGATGATCTCAGGGAACTCGCCGTCGCCAACGAGTATCGCAAGAAGATCAACATCCGCGCTTCGAGCGTCTACCAGTTGACCGGCAACCTTTCCGGCGGCAACCAGCAGAAGGTGGTGCTGTCGAAATGGCTGTTCGCCAATCCGGAAGTGCTGATCCTCGACGAGCCGACGCGCGGCATCGACGTCGGCGCGAAATACGAGATCTACACGATCATCGCGCGGCTCGCCGCTGAAGGTAAGGCGATCATCGTCATCTCGTCGGAAATGCCGGAACTGCTCGGCATCACCGACCGCATCTACGTCATGAACGAGGGCCGCATCGTCGGCGAAATGGCGGCAGCCGACGCAAGCCAGGAAAAGATCATGCGCGCCATCGTTCGGGGAGAAGGGAAAGCAGCATCATGAGCACGGACACCACCCCCGCGCCGCAGACCGGCGTTGCGGATACCGGCCGGCAGGGACAGCGCGTCGCGGTTTCGGCGCTGGTGACCAATCTGCGCGAATACGGCCTGGTGCTCGCCCTGATCGCCATCATGATCTTCTTCCAGTTCACCACGAACGGCACGCTGTTCAAGCCGGTGAACCTGTCGAACCTCGTGCAGCAGAACAGCTTCATCATCGTGATGGCGCTCGGCATGCTCCTGGTGATCGTGGCCGGCCATATCGATCTCAGCGTCGGGTCGGTCGCCGGCTTCATCGGGGCGCTTGCCGCCATGATGATGGTCATCTGGCCGCTCGGCTTCTTCAGCAACCCGCTCGTCGTCTCGATCGTCTGCCTGATTGTCGGTGGCGCCATCGGTGCGGCGCAAGGCTACTGGGTCGCCTATCATCGGATACCGAGTTTCATCGTCACGCTCGCCGGCATGCTGGTGTTCCGCGGCATGTGCCAGGCACTGCTCGGCGGCGGCTCGTCGGTCGGGCCGCTCCCGCCCGGCTTCAAGGCGCTGAGCTCCGGCTTCGTCCCCGAACTGATCGGGACGTGGACGATCGTGCCGCCGGTCGTCAACGCCGCCGGCAAGACCGTGTTCGGGAGCGGCCTGTCTCTTCACCTGACGACTGTCCTGGTCGGCGTCCTCGGCGTGCTGGCCTACATTTATTTCGGTCTCAAGGCACGCCGCACGCGCGAAAGCCATGGCTACCAGGCCGAGCCTTTTGCGCTCTACACGGTGAAGACGCTGGTGATCAGCGCGCTTGTCCTGTTCCTCGTGTTTCAGTTCGCGACCTACAGAGGCCTGCCGGTCGTCCTGATGGTGATGGGGGTGCTGATGGGGCTCTTCGTCTTCGTGACCAAGCGGATGACCATCGGCCGCCGCATCTATGCCATGGGCGGCAACGCCAAGGCGGCGCAACTGTCGGGCATCAACACCGAACGGCTGACGCTCATCGTCTTCATCAACATGGGCGTGCTCTCGGCGCTCGGCGGGCTGATCATCGCGGCGCGTCTCGGGCAGGCGGTGCCTGCTGCGGGCCTGGGCAGCGAACTCGACGTCATTGCCGCCGTCTTCATCGGCGGCGCGTCAATGGCCGGCGGCGCCGGCCAGGTCATGGGGGCCGTGGTCGGCGGCTTCATCATGGGTGTCATGAACAACGGCATGTCGATCATGGGCGTCAATGTCGACTGGCAGCAGGTGGTGAAAGGCCTGGTGCTGCTCGGTGCGGTCGTCTTCGACGTCTACAACAAGAACAAGGCCTAAACTGCCGAAGACCGCAGCGAGGAAGGACAGGAATGCTCATCTCACAGATCGTCGACGGGTCGGACATGATCCAGGTGGTGGCGCGCACCGAGGGCGGCACGCGCATCGTCAACAGCGCAAAGAGCGTCTACGCGCTGGCGCTGGAGGCGGCGCGCAGCGGCAGCGGGCTTGCCACGCTGATCGAACGCAAGGGTTTCGGCAAGACCGTCGATC
>JALYWP010000251.1 GCA_030852655.1 Pseudomonadota bacterium
CGTTGGTGAAGGGCCCGTATACCTCGGCGGTGTCGAACAGCGTCACGCCGAGTTCGACGGCGCGATGGAGCGTGCGGATCGCGTCGGCCTCATCCTGGCCGCCATAGCCATGGCTCATGCCCATGCAGCCGAGGCCGACCGAGGAAACGTCGAGTTCCGCGCCGAGCTTTCTGGTCTTCATGTCGGGCTCCTTCGCATTCCAATGTAGTGCGGACCACTCCCGGCGCACAGTGCCCCTCCTTGATGCCGGCAAACTTGGCAGAGCGGGCTTTTTCGGGCAAAGCTCTGCGCCCGCAAAAGCCTGCATCAAAGGAGAGCCGCATGTTTCGCTGGGGAATTCTTTCAACCGCCAAGATCGGACGCGAGCAACTCATTCCGGCGATCGTCAATGCAGAGAACGGCGTGTTGGCGGGCATCGCCAGCCGCGATCTGAAGAAGGCAAAGGCGCTCGCCCAACGCTTCGGCGCGCAGCATGCTTTCGGCACCTATGAGGAGATGCTCGGTTCCGACACGATCGACGGCGTCTACATCCCCCTGCCGACCTCGCAGCATGTCGAATGGGCGGAGAAGGCGGCGAAGGCGGGCAAGCACGTGCTGGTGGAAAAGCCGCTGGCGCTCGACGCCAGGGACATCGGCAGGCTGATCAAGCTGCGCGACAAGAAGAAAGTGCTGATCTCGGAAGCCTTCATGGTCACCTACCACCCGCAATGGATCAAGGTGCGGGAACTGGTGCAGTCGGGCGCGATCGGCACGCTGCGCTACGTGCAAGGCGCGTTCACATATTTCAACGTCGACCCCAAGAACATGCGCAACATCCTGTCGCTCGGCGGCGGCGCGCTGCCCGATATCGGCGTCTACCCGACCGTCTCGACGCGCTTCGTCACCGGCAAGGAACCGAAACGGGTGCAGGCGACGGTGGAGCGCGACAAGAAATTCAAGACGGACAATTATTCGTCGATCCGCGCCGATTTCGGCGATTTCGAACTATCCTTCTATCTGTCGACGCAGATGGCCAACCGTCAGCTCATGGTGTTCCACGGCGACAAGGGCTTCATCGAGGTGCATGCGCCCTTCAACGCCGGGCTCTACGACCATCACAGGGTCGAGCTGCACAACCAGAACCACACCGAGGCGACAGTGTTCCGCTTCCCGGGTGCCGCGCAGTACCGGCTGCAGGTGGAAGCCTTCGCGCGCGCCGCTCGAGGGTCGAAGGATCCGGTCTTCACGCTGGAGGATTCGGTGAAAAACCAGAAGGTGATCGACGCGATCTTCCGCGCCGGCGACAGCGGCGGCTGGGAAAAGGTCTGAGGGATGGGCGTCGTCGCGAGGTTGACGACCGCCTGAAACAAATCCGGAAATGGAATGCCGCCTGCAGCGGCATCCGGCGGAAACACGCACCGCATTTCCTGTCAACGCGATCCGATCGCGTGATGTACGGGCCGGTCGTGCTTCCACCAGCCGCCACAAGGGGGGCGCCATGAGCCATGTCCTCGACCGCCCTGTCTGGAATGCGCTGAGCACCAGGCATGCGGCACATGCGCAGGGCGGCGTACTCGCCAAGCGCTACGCGCCCTCGGTCCATCCCTTCGCCAGCAGCCGCGACGAGAGCCCGGAGAGCTTGAGCGGCCTCGCCGCCATCGCCGAGCCCGGCGAGACGCTGATCTTCCTGCAGGCCGACGAATTCGTGCTGCCGCCGGGCTTCACGACGAAGATGGCGACATTCGGGGTGCAGATGATCGCCGAACGGCCCATGCCTCTGGTCGAAGACCAAAGAATCGAGGATCTCGGCGAGACGGATGCCGCCGACATGCTGGAACTCGCGCTGCTGACGAAGCCGGGGCCCTTCACGCTGAAGGCGCTCAGTCTCGGCGGTTTCTGGGGCATCAGGGAGAGTGGCAGGCTGATCGCGATGGCGGGTGAGCGGTTGAAGCAGGACGGGATGACCGAGGTCAGCGGCGTAGCGACGCATCCGGATTTCCGGGGCAGAGGCCTCGGCCGGCTGATGACGCTTCATGTGGCGGGAAAGATATTCGCCCGGGGCGAACAGCCCTTCCTGCATACTTACGCATCCAACGAGACTGCCATCGGTCTCTACGAATCCATCGGCTTCAGGCTGAGGACGCGCATGAACGTCGCGATGGTCGAACGCCAGGCCTGACCCGCCCGCTTCGCGCGGGGGCCCGGAGGCGGGCCGCCGGCCGCTTCACGCGATGTCCTGTCCCACGCGGATTGCGCAACGGCGCTTGCGTCCGCAAAAGCCTGTTCTTATATACGCCGCAACCGCGCGAGCCGGCGAAATGCTCGTGCCCGGCGCGGAATTTCCAGTGAACAGGGGTCGTCCCCGGAACGCCTCATTGGGTCCTGACGACCTGCTTGAAGGAGAGAAGTAGAGAAATGGCAAAAGTAATCGGCATCGACCTCGGAACCACCAATTCCTGCGTCGCCGTCATGGACGGCAAGGACGCCAAGGTCATCGAGAACGCGGAAGGCGCGCGCACGACCCCTTCCATCGTCGCTTTCACC
>JALYWP010000255.1 GCA_030852655.1 Pseudomonadota bacterium
ATTCCGAAACGATCAGCGGCGGGGACATGGCGATGATGTCGCCGGTGGTGCGGATCAGGTAGCCGTCCTCAAAGCATTTGAGGAAGGCCGAGAAGGCCCGCTTGGTGGGCGAGCCGGCAATCGGTTCGAGCTCGATGGCGCCGACAAGGCCGATATTTCTGATGTCGATGACATGGGGCTCGCCCTTGAGCGAATGCAGCGCATCTTCCCAGTATGGCGCCAGTTCGGCGCCTCGGGTCAGCAAGCCTTCTTCCTTGTAGGTGTCGAGCGTGCCGAGTGCGGCAGCGCAGGCGATCGGATTGCCCGAATAGGTGTAGCCGTGGAAGAACTCGATCATGTGTTCCGGGCCGTTCATGAAGGCGTCGTGGATTTCCTTCTTCACGAACACCGCACCCATCGGGATGACGCCGTTGGTGACGCCCTTGGCGGTGGTGATGATGTCGGGTGTGACGCCGAAATAGTCGGCGGCGAAGGGCGTGCCCAGGCGGCCGAAGCCGGTGATGACCTCGTCGAAGATCAACAGGATGCCGTGCTTGGTGCAGATCTCGCGCAGCTTCTGGAGATAGCCCTTCGGCGGGATAAGCACGCCCGTCGAGCCGGCGACCGGCTCGACGATCACTGCCGCGATCGTCGAAGCGTCATGCAGCGTGACGATGCGCTCCAGTTCGTTCGCCAGCTCGGCGCCATGCTCCGGCTCGCCGCGCGTGAAGGCGTTCTTCTCGGGCAGATGCGTATGCGGCATGTGATCGACGCCGGACAATAGCGTGCCGAACATCTTGCGGTTGGAGACGATGCCGCCGACCGAGATGCCGCCGAAATTGACGCCATGATAACCACGTTCGCGGCCGATCAGGCGGGTGCGCGAGCCGTCGCCCCTGGCGCGGTGATAAGCGAGCGCCATCTTCAGCGCGGTCTCGACCGATTCCGAACCGGAATTGGTGTAGAAGACGTGCTCCATACCTTCGGGCGCGATATCGATCAGCCGATTGGACAATTCGAACACGATCGGATGGCCCATCTGGAAGGCCGGCGCATAGTCGAGCTCGGCGGCCTGGTTCTGGATCGCCTCGGTGATCTTCGGCCGGCAATGACCTGCATTGACGCACCACAGGCCGGCGGTGCCGTCGAAAATCTTGCGGCCGTCGGTGGTTGTGTAGTGCATGTCCTTGGCGGCGGCCAGCATGCGCGGCGCCTGCTTGAACTGCCGGTTCGCCGTGAACGGCATCCAGAATGCGCTGAGATCGTTCGGCGTGACTCTAAGCCGGTTCGACATGACCAAGCTTTCCTTTCAAGTGGCTCGTTGCGGTGATGCCAACGGTTGGTCCAACCAGCGCTTTCGTGCTACGCAAATTTTGACCGATTGGACAATCGTTAGCACCGCCAAAGAGGCGGTCAAGAGATTGATAGCGGAAATGAGGCCAGCGCAACGCCCTCCACAGATCGGCAAAAACTGGTCCAGAGAATTGGGCCAGAAAAGCCCCCGGCTGCACGGCGCGTGACGACTGCGGCGACGGCGCCAAGGCGCACCCGCATCCAACAGGAAAAGCGCGAGCTGATCCTGGAAGCGGCGCTCGAAATATTCTCCGCACATGGCTTTCGCGGCTCGACCATCGACCAGATCGCCGAAGCAGCCGGCATGTCCAAGCCGAACCTCCTCTATTATTTCCGCCGCAAGGAAGACATCCACGCAACGCTGATGCAGCGCCTGCTCGACACCTGGCTGGCGCCGCTGCGCGAGTTCGACAATGTCGGCGACCCGCTGACCGAGTTGCGCAGCTACATCCGTCGCAAGCTGGAGATGGCGCGTGACTATCCGCGCGAGAGCCGGCTCTTCGCTAACGAAATACTGCAGGGCGCGCCGCGCATCATGGCGATGCTGGAAGGCGAACTGAAGGAGCTTGTCGACGAGAAGGCGGAGGTGATCAAGGGATGGATGCGCGACGGCAAGATCGCACCCACCGACCCCTGGCACCTCATCTTCTCCATCTGGGCGACGACGCAGCATTACGCCGATTTCGACGTTCAGGTGCGGGCGGTTCTCGGCCCCGATCGAAACGGGGACGGGCGTTTCGAGGATGCCGCGCGCTTCCTGGAGCAACTCTTCCTGGACGGGCTCCGGACCAGGACCTGAAGCGATTCCAGGAAAGCGGGGCACCGGTGTTCCGTCGGGAATTGCGACAAACTTGGAGTTGGATCGGTTCATCGATTCCGTGAAGCGATGAACCGATCTAACGATCCGTCGCGGCAGCCCCTCGGTCGAGCCGGCCGTCCTCATGCTCGGCAGCACTGGCGGCAGCTGCACGATTCATGGCGAGACGCTCTTCGGCCATCGCCTGGACCGCAGCCCGCACCTGCGGATGACGCGACATGAACAGCCTGAAATCGCGCTGGTAGAGCACGAGGAAACTGCAGAAATCCACCGCCGTGACGTCGGCCACGCGTGGCGCGCCGGTAAGCAGCGCCATCTCGCCGAAGAACGCCCCCGCATTCAAGGGAAAGGCCGTACCCCTGACGTGCACATCGACGGTTCCCGAGACGATGAAATACATGGCATCGCCTTTTTCTCCGACGCGAAGGATTCGCTCGCCGGGCGAAGCGGCCTTGGGCACGAAAAGCAGGAGAAGTTCCTCCTGCGCGTCCGCGTCGATCGCCGAGAAGAGCGGGAACGTCTCGACGAACTCGGTGATCTTGCGCGCCTGTTCGTGCTCACGTTTTTCCGCCAGCGCCCTGATGCGGTCCAGTTCGCCGGACAACGTTTTCTGTCGCGTCTTGCCGAAGCGGTTCACCCATTGCGGCAGCCACCCCTCGAACCGAGCGTGCAGGAAATCGGCCGCCATGAAGGCGAGCGGATTGAGGGTGATCGACAGGATCGCGCCGGCAAGGAGCAGGCTCTGGCCTTCGCTGGTCATCAACCCGTAGCTGGCGCCAAGGCCGGCCAGGATGAAGGAAAACTCGCCGATCTGCGCCAGGCTCGCCGACACGCCCAGCGCCAGCCCCAGAGGGTAGCGCAGCGCCAGAATGATGAGAAACGCGGCGAGCGGTTTGCCGACGACGATGACGATCAGCACGCCGAGCACATCGAGCGGCTTTTCGAAGATGACCGTCGGATCGAACAGCATGCCGATCGAAACGAAGAAGAGAACGGAAAAGGCGTCCTGCAGCGGCAGTGAATTCGCTGCCGCCCGGTGACTGAGCTGCGATTCGCCCATGATGACGCCGGCGAAGAAGGCGCCGAGCGCAAATGACACACCGAACGCCGCGGCCGAGCCGAACGCGATGCCGAGCGCCAGCGCCAGAACCGAAAGCGTGAAAAGTTCGCGCGAGCCGGTGCGCGCGACCTTGACCAAAATCCAGGGCACGATGCGAGGACCGATCAGCGCGGCGATGAGCACGAAGCCGGCAATCTTGGCGAGCGTAAGCAGCAGGACCAGGGAGACCGGCCCTTGGGGGCCCGAGCCGTGCAAGGTGTCGGCGTGTCCGCCAAGCGTTTCGGCAAAGGCCGGCAAGAGCACCAGCGCCAGCACCATGGCGAGATCCTCGACAATGAGCCACCCCACCGCGACGCGCCCCATGGTCGTCTGGACGAGGTTGCGCTCCTCGAGCGCCTTGAGCAGCACGACCGTACTCGCGACCGAGATGCAAAGGCCGAAGACTATGCCCTCCCCGATGCTCCACCCCCACAGATGCGTGAGCCCCATGGCCATGACGGTCGCAAGCAGTATCTGGCCCACGGCGCCGGGAATGGCGATGCCGCGCACGGCGAGCAGATCGGAAGCCGAGAAATGCAGGCCGACACCGAACATCAGGAGGATGACGCCGATCTCGGCGAGCTGGCTCGCCATTCCGGGATCGGCGACAAAGCCCGGCGTGAAGGGCCCCACGAAGATGCCGGCGACGAGATAGCCCACCAAGGCGGGCAACCGCAGCCTGTCGGCGAGATAGCCGAAGATCGACGCCAGCACGAAGCCGACGGCGATCGTCGCGATCAGGTTCACGTCATGCGGCAAGCTGCGACCTCAAAAGTCTTCCGCCCGTTCTGTCGGCGCGGATGCGCCTAGTCAACGGTTTTTGCCGGACCTATTCTCGATCGATCGAGAAAGGTAAGAAAATGATCGCAACCGCGACCCTGTCCGCGAAGTTCCAGATTTCCGTTCCGAAGGCCGGCGGAGTTCAGTTCGTTGCACAAGCTCCCGATGGCGGATTCCATCGTCTACGCCACGGCCATAAGCGTGGGGGCCGATCTGCTCACCTGTGACCGGCATTTCGAGGGGCTGTCCTCGGTCGTCTATCTGCCGAAGGAAGGCTGATTGCCTGCACCCCGCATCCGCTATCACCAGCAGCTGGCCCGCGGCGAATGCAGCACAGCCGGGAGCGTTCCGGATAAACCGGGCGGGGCGCCGATACGCGACGCGGCGCCCCGCCCGGCGGGAGGAACTATTCCGCGGCCTGGCGAGCCGCCGGATTGTTCGGGTGCTGCGTCCAGTTGGCATAGTTTGGCGAAACCGGAATGCCTGTGCGCTGGTCCAGAACCCCAGCAGCGAG
>JALYWP010000289.1 GCA_030852655.1 Pseudomonadota bacterium
GTGGTCGTCTTCGCGGCCGTCGGCGTCACCGGCATCCTCCCGAAGTCGCTGATCTCGACCTATTTGTCCTTCTTCCCCGTCGCGGTCGGCATGGTGAAGGGGCTGCGCTCGCCCGAACTCACCCATCTCGACCTGATGCACACCTATAATGCCAGCGCCTCCCAGACATTCTGGAAGCTGCGCGTGCCGGCCTCCATGCCGTTCCTCTTCGCATCGATGAAGGTCGCCGTGGCGGCAAGCCTCGTCGGGGCCATCGTCGCCGAACTGCCGACGGGCGCGGTGGCCGGCATCGGCGCCAAGCTTCTCTCGGCGTCCTACTACAGCCAGACCATCGACATGTGGTCGGCGCTGGTCGCCGGGTCGATCGTCGCGGCGCTGCTCGTCACACTGGTCGGCCAGGTAGGCCGGCTGGTCGGCCGCTCGATGGGGGCACGACCGGCATGAGAGGCTTTCGTCCATCCTGGCAGGCGATCCTTGCGCTCCTTTTGGTCGCGCTTGCCATGCTGCTCGGGCCGATGAGCAATCCCGAGATCGAGGCGCTCGCCAATCCCGCCGCGACCATCGACTACCCTTACGCCGGCACGCGCGGGCTCATTGCCGGCCTTCTGGGTCTCACAGCCCTGGTCTCGCTGTTCGGCATGCCGCGACTGGCGGAAGCGGTGCTTCTCTTCCTTGCCGCGCATCTTGCCGCCTGGTTTCTGCTTGCCGGCATCGCCGGCTTCGAGGGTACGGTCCTGGCGCCGTTTTACCTGCTCCTCATGGCGGCGTGGCTGCTCGCCTGGCGCTGCGTGACCATCCTGTCCGAACTGAAACCGGCAGGCCGGGCGGCGAAGACAGCGCTGCGCCTGCTCATCCCTGTGACCTTCGGCCTCTGGCTGCTGATCATCTGGGAAGCAATCGTGCGTGGCGCTGGTATCCCGTTCATCCTCTTGCCGCCGCCATCGGCGATCGGCGCGCGCATTGCAAACTCGATCCCGATCCTCGCCGCCGACGTCAACCAGACGATCTTCAAGGCCGTCATCGCCGGCTATGCGCTCGGCTGCGGGGCCGGTTTCCTGACGGCAATCCTGGCCGACAGGGTGGCGTTCCTGCGCCGCGGGCTGCTGCCCATCGGCAACATGGTCTCGGCGCTGCCGATCATCGGCGTTGCGCCGATCATGGTCATGTGGTTCGGCTTCGACTGGCAGTCCAAGGCCGCCGTCGTTGCCATCATGACCTTCTTCCCGATGCTGGTGAACACGGTCACCGGCCTTGCCGAGTCCGGCCATATGGAGCGCGACCTGATGCGCACCTACGCTTCGGACTATTGGCAGACGCTGTTGAAGCTCAGGCTCCCGGCGGCCGCTCCCTTCATCTTCAATGCGCTGAAGATCAACTCGACGCTGGCGCTGATCGGGGCGATCGTGGCCGAGTTCTTCGGCACGCCCGTAGTCGGCATGGGCTTCCGCATCTCGACGGAGGTCGGGCGCATGAACATCGACATGGTGTGGGCCGAAATCGCAGTTGCGGCGCTTATCGGTTCAGTCTTCTATGGCCTGATCGCCCTCGCAGAAAGGGCGGCTACGTTTTGGCATCCGTCTGTCCGTGGTGGATAGACGCACTTCAGAGGGTAAGAACATGAAGAAACTGATGGTTTCCATGCTGGCAGGCGCCGCCATGTCGCTCGCCGCATTCCAGGCGAGTGCCGCCGACAAGGTGACGCTGCAGCTGAAATGGGTCCCGCAATCGCAGTTCGCCGGCTACTACGTCGCCAAGGACAAGGGATTCTACGAAGAGGAAGGGCTCGACGTCGAAATCAAGCCGGGCGGTCCCGACATCGCGCCCGAGCAGGTGATCGCCGGCGGCGGAGCCGATGTCATCGTCACCTGGATGGCGGCTGGCCTGGCAGCGCGCGACAAGGGCGTCAACCTCGTCAACATCGCCCAGCCCTTCAAGAAGGCCGGCATGCAGCTCGTCTGTCCGAAGGACGGTCCGGTCCAGACGGAGGCGGATTTCAAGGGCCATACGCTCGGCGTCTGGTTCTTCGGCAACGAATATCCGTTCTACGCCTGGATGAACAAGCTCGGCCTGTCGACCGAAGGCGGGCCTGACGGGGTGACCGTGCTGAAGCAGAGCTTCGACGTGCAGCCGCTCATCCAGAAGCAGGCCGACTGCATCTCGGTCATGACCTACAATGAGTACTGGCAGCTGATCGACGCCGGCTACAAGCCGGAAGACCTGATCGTCTTCAACTACAC
>JALYWP010000317.1 GCA_030852655.1 Pseudomonadota bacterium
TGGCGAGGAAGACGATCTTCGTCTTCGCCGAGACGGCGGCGAGGATGGCGTCGACGTCGGCGCGCTCCTCGACCTCCTTGACGGACACGGGAACGGCACCTGCTGCCTGGATGTAGATCTTGTATACTAGAAACCCGTGCTCGGTGAAGATCGCCTCGTCGCCGGGCGACAGGTAGGTTTGCGCCAGCAGGCCGAGAATCTCGTCCGACCCGTTCGAGCATACGATGTTCGCCGGGTTCAGCCCGTGCGCCTCGCCGATTGCCTCGCGCAGCTTCGCTGCCGAGCCGTCAGGATAGAATTCGAGCTTGCCGGCGACCTCGCGCACGGCTTCGATGACCCTGGGCGAGGAGCCGAGCGGGTTCTCGTTGGACGACAGCTTGTGGACCTTGGCGGCGCCATGCGCGGCGCTCTTGCCAGGCACATAGGCCTCGATATCCATGACACCGGCGCGCGGTTGCGGACGTGAGAGATCGTTTGCCTTGGTCATGATATCTGTCCGGAAAGCCTCGAAAGTGAGGATCGCTGCGGAATACAGCCCCCGGCCCGGAATGTCGAGACTTTGCCAGCCGCGGCATTCCCACCCGTTGACGGCAAGGCTGGCCGGGCCTAAATATTCGGACAATTCCGTGGTGATTTGGCCGGTCGGCTTGCAGCCACGTTAAACAAGTTGCTAAAGGGCCGTTTGCAGATCGTAACCGGCTTTGCGAAGGCAATGCCGGTTTTTTGTTCTGGAGTTTGCGATGCCGATCAAGATCCCCGATCAGCTGCCCGCACATGAAATCCTCCTCCGCGAGGGGGTATCCGTGATGGACGAGCGGACGGCGCTGCGCCAGGATATCCGCCCGCTGCAGATCGGCCTCCTGAACCTGATGCCCAACAAGGTTCGCACCGAAACGCAATTCGCACGCCTGATCGGCGCGTCTCCCCTGCAGGTCGAGCTGACGCTCGTGCGCATCGGCGGCCACAAGGCCAAGAATACGCCGGAAGAACATCTGATCGCTTTCTACCAGAAGTGGGAAAAAATCGCGGAGCGCAAGTTCGACGGCTTCATCATCACCGGGGCCCCGATCGAACTGCTGCCGTTCGAAGAGGTTTCGTACTGGGACGAGCTGACGCGCATCCTCGACTGGACGACGACGAACGTCCATTCCTCCTTCTTCATATGCTGGGGCGCGATGGCCGCCGCCTGGCATTTCCATCGCATTCCCAAGTTCACGCTTGAGAAAAAGGCCTTCGGCGTCTTTCGCCACAGCAACAACGCCCCTGCCTCGCCCTATCTGGCCGGCTTCTCGGACGATTTCGCCATTCCCGTTTCGCGGTGGACGGAGGTCAGATCCAGCGACATCCGGGCCGCGCAAGACCTCGAACTGCTCATGGAATCGGACGTGACGGGTCCGAGCCTCGTCGCTGAAAAGACCGGCAACCGACTCTATATGTTCAACCACATCGAATATGATTCGACGTCGTTGAAGGAAGAATACGATCGTGACGTGGGTCTGGGATCAGAGATAGCGGTGCCGCACGGCTACTATCCGGACGACGACCCGAGCCGGCCCCCGCTCAACCGCTGGCGCTCGCACGCCCATCTCCTGTTCGGCAACTGGATAAACCAGGTCTATCAGACCACGTCGTTCGACCCCGACGGCATCGGCCGGCGCCCTTCGCTCGTGGCCTGAATCCATCGCCGACATGCATATGTGGGTGGCTACTTGTCGGGGCCGGTCCGGCTGATGAGAGCACGCGTGGCCGCCCCCTGCGGCGACAGCACCGGCACGAAGACGCGGCGCGAGGCGCGCCGGGCGACGGGAAGCCCTTGATAGAGACGCTTTTGCGCTTCGACGACGATCACCCCGGAAAAGATCGGCCAGAGGCGGCGGCCGGTGCGCTCGAGGACGCCGTGGAAACGCATCATGAAGCGCCGCTTCGACGGCGGGAAGAACAATGCGTCGGCCCATGCGGAAGGCGTGAAATTCGCTTCCCTCAGCAGTTCGTTGAGCTGGCCGCGCGAGAACGGCCGGCCAGTGCCGAAAGGCGTATGCTCGAAGCGCGCCCACACCCCGCGGCGGTTGGGCACGACGATGACGACGCGTCCGGCCGGCGACAGCACGCGCCATATTTCCTTCAGCGTCTCGCGCGGACTTTCGGCGTGCTCGAGCGAATGGACCAGCAGCATGCGGT
>JALYWP010000319.1 GCA_030852655.1 Pseudomonadota bacterium
TCCTTGTGGCGCGAGGAGGATCAGCGCCTGATCGCTGGGCTTGCCCATGGTGTCTTTGAAGCGAACAACGTCGTGGTCATCGCCTTTGATGGCATCAGCGGCAACGGCCGCTCCAACCCGTTCGAGATGGTCATCCTGCCGCTTGACGGCGGCGTCGACAACCAGCGCTGCCTGGGCGCCGTGTCGGCGGTACGCAAGCCGTTCTGGCTCGGTGCCGATCCAATTGTCGAGGCCCATGTCTTAACCGCCCGCGTGATCGACCCCGACCGCGAACTGGTCTTCCCGAAAATGCGCGCCGCGATCGACGTTCCGGCTCTTTCGCCAAGCGATCTGCATCTGTCGGGCGACAAAGAGCCAGCCGGTTCACGCCGAATTCGTCACCTTCTCGTTTTCGACGGCGGGCGCGCGGAATAGTTATCCTTAGTAACCGTTCCGGGCCAAAACTTACCGCTTGTTAACCTCTTTGACGCTACTTTATTGGTAATATCTTCGCGTGCTTGGCGAAGGTCCCAGCAGAGGTTGAGGGAAACGATGAGGTCAGCGGCGATCGATCATGCGCCGTCCTTGGCTGAAAGGCGTAATTTTCAACGCGTCCGCGTAAAGATTTACGGCCGCTTCATGCTCGAAGACCGTTCCGAGCACCCCTGCCAGGTGATCGACATGTCGCCGGGGAATGTGTCTCTGCGCGCCGAGAGGATCGGCCAGCCCGGAGAGAAGATCATTGCCTACATCGATCACATTGGCCGCGTCGAAGGCGTCGTAACACGCACTTTGCAGAACGGCTTTGCGATGACCCTCATCGCATCTGAACGCAAGAAGGACAAACTTGCGGCGCAACTCACCTGGCTCGCCAACAAACACGAGTTGGACTTGCCCGAAGACCGCCGCCATGAGCGCGTCGCACCCCGAAATCCGATGGGCGTGCTTCACCTTCTCGACGGCCGCCAGTACCCCTGCCGCATCATCGACCTGTCGCTCTCGGGCGCGGCGATAGAGATAGAGGTCAAGCCGGCCGTCGGCATCCAGGTCATGCTCGGCACCATGCGTGGCCAAGTAGTGCGCCATTTCGAGGACGGCCTTGCTATCGAGTTCGCCGTCATCCAGCGCCCCGAGACCCTCGACGGCGAGTTCGGCGCCCTCTCCTGAAGCAAATTATCGGATTTCCGCCCGTGGCGTAACTGGAGGTCGGTGCGGCGGGCCCCACGCCAAGCCTTGCATAGCTTGGATTGCGCCGGTTGTATATCCGATTTTAACCAGGTTTGTTGCGCATTTTATTCTCAAATCTTTACAACTAGTTCTTGATTTTACTCAAGATTCCCGCTCAGCTTTTGCGTCAAATAAATCGCTCCCTGCCATAGTCCCCTCAAACGGGGAACGTGAAAATGATCAACAGGGCGGGGACGCCGTTGCTCCTTGCGATGGCGATAGGGTTCGGCGCCTGGGGGAATGTCGCTGAGGCCGGGCAGGCCTTCATGCAGACAGGCGGGCGCACGACACAGCCGATCGGCCACTATGAATTCTGTCAGCGCGAACCCGTGGAATGCCGCCAGAAAACAGCGAGACGGCAGCCGGTCGAACTGACCCGGCAGCTCTGGGCCGCGATCGTCGATATCAACAATGCGGTGAACGCTTCGGTAACACCGCGCACCGACATGGAGATATGGGGCAAGGAGGAAGTCTGGTCCTACCCCACCAGCATCGGCGATTGCGAGGACTATGCACTGGAGAAGCGCCGCCGGCTGATGGCGCTTGGCGTGCCGGCCGGCGACCTGTTGATGACAGTGGCGCGCCAAAGGAATGGCGACGGCCACGCCGTGCTTACCATCCGCACCAGTCGCGGCGAGTTCATTCTCGACAATCTCGAGCAGCGCGTGCTGGCGTGGTCGGAAACCGAATACACCTATCTTAAGCGCCAGTCCGAAAGGAACTCGGGCGCCTGGGTTGCCATCGACGACAGCCGCGGCGCGGTCGCTGTCGGCAGCGTGAAGTAGCGCACGATCCGCAAGGAGACGATGGAGCGAACACGCTCATCCCGCTCCGCCGAGAAAACCTGGTCGAGTCCCCACCATCCCCGTCCCCAACGACCGGGTTCAGGAGCCGACCCCTTGTTCCCGGGGTCGGCTCCGCCTTTCATTCAGCCTTCGACAATCCCTTGATGAAGCGCTTGCCGTTGCGGACATAGTGTTCAGCCGCGGCGCGCAGCCTGCGAAGCGCCTCCTCGTCGAGTGTGCGAACCGCCTTCGCCGGCGATCCCAGTATGAGCGAATTGTCGGGAAACTCCTTGCCCTCCGTCACCAGCGCTCCGGCGCCGACGAGCGAGTTCTTTGCGATCTTCGCACCGTTGAGCACCATCGCGCCCATGCCGATCAGGCTGTTTTCGCCGATGGTACAACCATGCAGCATCGCGCGATGGCCGATCGTGCAGCCGCGCCCGATCGTCACCGGAAAGCCGGGATCGGTATGCATGATCGTATGCTCCTGCACATTGCTGCCCTCGCCGATCTCGATCGGCTCGTTGTCCCCGCGCAGCGTCACGCCGAACCATATCGAGACATCGCGGCCGACCCTGATATCGCCGATCAGGGTGGCGTCTGGCGCGATCCAGTTGCTCGCCCGGTCGGCGAAAACCGGCTCCGTTCCGTCTATCGCATAGATCGGCATGGTCTCTCCTCAATCTGTCGGTTTATGTCGTCACGATAGGAGGATCGCCGCTCGCCCGGCAAGGCCGATCGCCACCCGCGCTTCGTCTTTTACATTCCGTTTACCATGACGCGGCCACAGTATCCCGGATCGCTGGAATCGGTCGCCGGAAGATCGCCCATGATTCGAGGTTCATCGACACAGGATTCAATGTCGACCGCGGAACCGCAGCAGGCCCGCGCGATTTCCCCCTCCTTCGTGACGAAGGTGTTTTATGCCTTCGCGCTGCTTGCCCTCATGTCGCTGTGCATCAGCGTTGGCGGCAAATGGTTCGGTCGCTCCATCGCGCTAGCCGGCCACACCGAGGACACGACGTTGAGGGAAATTGTCATCGGCAACAACGTGATCTCGGCGCCCGCCAACGCGATCCGCTTCAACCGCCAGCGCCGGGACGGCGTGGCGGTCCGCCTCGACCTCTATCTGCGCTGGCCCGAGCTCGACGGCTACAGCAATGTCGCCCGCAGCGACTTCAACCATGCCGGGCCTGCCGGCCGCATCATCTTCCTATCATTCGAGGAGCGCACGATGTCGCGGGACATGAGCGGCCGCCTCGAGCCGATCTACGCCTCCATGCTCGTCCGCCCAGGGGAGCCTGGCCTCGGCGACACTATGCTTTACCGCTTCGAGGAAAAGTCGGGCTATTTGAACGAGGCGCTGGCCGTCGCTGCCGATCCAGACGGCGGGGCGTTCGTGGCGCGTTGCCTGGTTGGGGAAAGTGCCCAGGAATCGCTCGCCCCTTGCGAGCGCGACATCCATGTCGGCGACAACCTCAGCCTGTCCTACCGTTTCCCGAGGGACCTTCTCAGCAATTGGGCTCAACTCGAAGAGGCGATCCGCGCCAAAGCAGGTTCCATGTTGAGAACCGGCAACTGACAAGCTGGAGGGACTGGTTCGATTAATCCGAACCTTCTCAGTCCAGGTCGATGTCGAGGATCGCCATCGAGAAATTGTAGTCGCCATCCTCCTCGTCCTTGTAGACGAGGCCGATGAATTCGTCGCCGACATAGACCTCGGCCGAATCTTCCTTGCGCGGCCGCGCCTTCACGTCGATCGTCGGATTCTGGAACACGCGCTTGAAGTAGGCGGTCAGTTTTCTGATTTCTTCCGGCTTCAAAGCTCTTCTCCGGTTTCGACTTGGACGCGCTTCTGGCACGGCGAGGACGCCACTGTAAAGGCTGACCGCCGCATCTATGAAGGCGACCGGCTAGGCATGCGGCATGCGCGTTCTCCGCCCGGACCGAAACGAGCGGATCAGATGTCGAAGCTGACGACGTGGTCCATCGCCTGCGACGGCAGCAATTGGTCCATCTGGCGGGACGGATGATCGCAGCCGCTTTCACCGACGACACGCGCCGGAACGCCCGCGACCGTCTTGTTGTGGGGCACCGACGCCAACACCACCGAGCCGGCGGCGATCTTGGCGCAGTGGCCCACCTCGATGTTGCCGAGGATTTTCGCACCGGCGCCAATCAGCACACCGTAGCGGATCTTCGGGTGACGGTCGCCGCCAGCCTTGCCCGTGCCGCCGAGCGTCACGCCGTGCAGGATCGACACGTCATCCTCGATCACCGCCGTTTCGCCAACCACCAGGCCGGTTGCATGGTCGATGAAGGTGCCCTTGCCGATGCGGGCCGCCGGATTGATATCCGTCTGGAACACTGAGGACGATCGGCTCTGCAGGTAGAATGCGAAATCCCTGCGGCCTTCATTGTAGAGCCAATGTGCCAGCCGGTGCGTCTGCACCGCATGGAAACCCTTGAAATAGAGAACCGGCATCAGGAAACGATCGCAGGCCGGGTCGCGATCGTAGTAGGCTTGGATGTCGACACGAACGATAGAGCTCCATTCGGGATCGGCCTTCAGCATCGCCCGAAAACTCTGGCGGATGATGTCGGCGCCAACGTCCTGATGCGCAAGCCGTTCGGCCAGCCGATGGATGACGGCGTCCTCCAGGCTATCCTGGTTGAGTACGGTCGAATAGAGAAAGGCGGCGAGCAGCGGATCGCGTTCGACGGCTTCGGTCGCCTCGTCTCGGACCGCCCGCCAGATCGGGTCGACCGGTTGCAGGTTCTGGCTGCGCGCCACGCTCAGCGTATTCATCCATCCACTCCCATTGCCAATCGGCGACGTTGGCGGTTCCTATAGACCGCATGTTAGCATGGTTGAACTGAATTTTCCTTAGTGCTCCTTCAAATGGAATTGGTTCATCGGGATTCAAGGCGCGATGGAAAACGCAACCCTGATCGACGAGGAGGTGAAAAAGGAGCTTTGCGTCCTCTATGGGGCGCCCGGCCGGCACTATCACGGCCTCGCGCATATCAAGGCGCTGCTTGCGCTGATGGAGGAATACCGCGATCAACTTGCCGACCCGCAAGCCGTAGAAGCGGCAGTCTGGTTCCATGACGCGATCTACGACAGCCGCCGCAGCGACAACGAGGCGGCAAGCGCAACGCTTGCGGCGGACAGGCTGTCGTCCCGCACCGCGCCGGCGCGCCTGTCGCGCATCGTCGCCATGATCGAGGCGACCGCGTCACACGTCCTGCCCGATCTCGGTGACGAGGCCGCAACCCGGGACGCGGCCTTCTTTCTCGACATGGACCTTTCGATACTGGGCGCACCACGGGATACATTCGATTTCTATGAGGCCGCCGTCAGGCGCGAATACGGCTGGGTCGATGACGAGGCCTGGGCAATCGGCCGCGCCGCCGTGCTCCGGAAATTCCTCGCGCGCCCGCAGGTCTTCCACACGAAGGCCTTCGGGCAACGCTACGAGGCCGTTGCGCGCGAAAATATCGAGCGCTCTATCGCTGCGCTCTTCTGTTAAAGCGTGCCGGCCTAGCGACCATTTCTCATGGCTCCGTTGCGCCGGCGCCTTTTTTCCCACCAGACCTCAAAGCGACGGCGATAACGCCGCGCCCAGGCGAGGTCGTGCGAAAGCACCAGTGCACCGAGTGGTACCATCCAGAAGCCCAGTACCGGCAGGAAGCCGAATATGCCGAAGACGATCAGCAGCGAGCCGATCGTCATCCTGACCGGACGCGAATTCGGAAGCGGCACCGTGCGGCCGAACAGACGGACCCTGCGGCGCGGCACGACGTTACTGTCTATATCCTTATCAGTCGTTCCGGTCATGCGGGCCATTGCGCGTCGTCGCTTGTTGTCGCACGCCGGCGACCTACATGGACATGTGGAATGCGCATATGATGCGTTTTGGCTGAAATTGCGAGGCGTCGAAAGGAAGCGGCTCGAAAAAGTTCCATTCGCCCCTTTGCAAACGCAAAAGGTATGGTATTAGGCAGCCCGCGTTCACGCGAGCCTGTTCCCTGATAGCTCAGTTGGTAGAGCGTTCGACTGTTAATCGAATGGTCGCAGGTTCGAGTCCTGCTCAGGGAGCCATTCTCAACTGTACAGCCCGGAGACATGGGTGACAGTTTGTACCTATGACCATAGGTGCCTTTGTCCGTCGCCTGACGCGCCCCCGCCCCTGCTTGCGCCATCTTGAGGCCGTCTGCTTTAAAGCACCAGCCTACAGCACCAGCAGGGTTGCCAGGCCGAGCATCAGTCCCATGCCGGCTATATCGGTACCAGTGGTGAGGAAGATGCTCGACGCGGTGCAGGGATCGGCCCCGAGCCGCCTGAGGGCCAGTGGCACCAGCACGCCAAACAGCCCCGACGCCATGCAGGCCCCGGTCATGGCGAGCAGGATGACGAAACCCAGCATCACCGCTTCAGGCGCGCTGCCGCCTGCCATCCAGTACATCGCCACGCCCGCGACGATGCCTGTCAGCGCGCCGTTCATGGCGCCGAGAATCAATTCCTTGGTGATCAGCTTGCGCACCGGATAGTGGTTGAGGTCGCCAAGCGTGATCCCCCGCAGCGTGATTGCCAGCGCCTGGCATCCGGTATTGCCGCTCTGGCCCGCAAGGATCGGCAGGAATGCCGCCAGCGCGACGATCTGGCTGATCGTCCCCTCGAACAGGGCAACGACCGCGCCAGCCACGAAGGCGGTCAGCAGGTTCACCTGCAGCCATGGATGGCGCATCTTGAAGGCTGCCCAGACCCCCGTATAAAGCCGCTCCTCCTTATCCACACCGACCATCTGGCCCGACTGCGCGCTGATCTCGATCGCCTGGCGTTCGAACAGGCGCCAGCCCCGCACGATGCCGATCACATGCCGGTCGGCGTCGACGACCGGATATACCGGGTAGTGCCGATGGATCGCCGCCTTGTCTGCCGCGGCGAGGTCCATCTCCGGGGTCAACGCGAAGGGCTCCGGCAGCATCACGTCCCCCAGCGTCTCGGTCGGTTCCGCGAGGAGCAGATCGCGTATCACGGCCAGGCCGATGAGCCTGTCCTGTGCATCGGTGACATAGAGGTAGGTGATCAGCCTGGGCGTATCGTGATTTCGCAGGAAGGCGATAGCCTCCTCCACGGTCGTGGTCCGGGGAAGCACGGCCAGTGCCGGCTCCATCATCTCACCGACCGTGTTCTCGATGACCTCCGCCAGGGATTCCGAAGCCAGCGCCTGCAGGTCGGGGGGCAGATAGATCCTGATGTGGTCGACCAGTATCTGCGGCAACTCCGCGAAAACCTCCGCGATGCGCTCCGGCGTTTCCCTGGCCAGCATATGGGCCGCGTCCATGGGCACGCGTGCACGGACCGCACGAACCAAGCTTTCGATATCGCCTTGCTCGCTCATCGAATGGCCTCCGACTCAAGCCGCGGTGCGGCTGTTCATCCACCAGATTGACCCAACGTGAATCAATTCAGCAAGAGGCCGCGACGGAGTTTGGAGAATGCCCTACAGGCGAACGCTGCTTCCACGCGGTGTGGGTACCCGTCGGTTAAGAACCCAGACGAAAGCTCCGCCAGCGATATAGGCGATGACGCCGTAGGCCGCGGGCGGGATCGCCATTTCCGGGTTATCCAGCATCTGCTCGCTCATCGCGAGCGTGATGACCAGCGCGGCATTGTGGATGGCGATCGACATCGCCAGGGCGACGGCCTGGCGGCGCTCGATGTTGAACAGTCGTGGCACCCCATAGCCTACCGAAAGGCTGATGATGCTGAAGGCCAGCGCGACTACGCCGACCGTCGGCCCCCAGACGACGAGCAGTTCCCATTGGCCGATGAGCGCGGCCAGGACGACCGCAACCAGGAATACTGTGGACAAGACCTTGACCGGTCGGTCCAGAAGCCGCGCCGTCGCCGGATAGCGGCTGTTGATGAAGACGCCGATCAGCGCCGGGACGATGGCAATGAGAAATATCTGGAGCACCTGATATGTTTCCAGCCTGACCGCGCTTGCCTCGCCATAGAACGCGATCAGCGAAAGATTGACGATGATCGGCAGGCTGAACAGCGCAATCACCGATGTGACTGCCGCAAGCATCAGGCTGAGCGCCAGGTCGCCCCGCGCCAGATGCGTATAGATGGCAGCCGACGTTCCGCCCGGACTCGCCGCCAGCAGCATCATGCCGACGCTTATCGTCGGCGGCAGATCGGCAAGATAGACCAGCGCAAAGCAGAGCGCCGGCAGGATTGCCACCTGGCAGACAAGACCAACCACGATCGCCCATGGGTGCGCGAGAACCCGCGTGAAGTCCTCGATGCGCAGCGACAGGCCGAGCCCGAGCATGATGATGACGAGCGCGACGGGAAGCCCAATGCTAAGCGCCAGACTCGATTGCATCGATCGCCCCCCAAGACCAGAATGGATATTGTCGCTGAAACAAATCTCCGAAGTCTTACCTGCCGGGGCCGCTGTCTCCTGGCTCTCTCGCCGTTCAGATTCGTATCTCGATCCCGAAGAAGTGAAACGTTCTAACGGTTTGGCTGCGCTACAACCCTCGTGGCGGCGTCACGTCGAGGAGCGTGGGAATGCCGCTTCCATCGTGCGGAACGGGGATTCGCCATGAGAGCTTTGCTGATCGTCGTGCTTTTTGCCGGAGCGGCATTCGCGGCCGGATGTCAGTCGTCGTCACCACCTGGCTCCGTTGTCGAGGAGCGCTCGGTCTATGGCCAGCCTTGCAACCAGCACATTCGCGACGCCGGACTTTGCCGGACCGTCTATCGGTAGCAATTGACGCATTGTTCAAAGGGACCGGTTCGAGAATCGTTCTTTCCCCTTGCATCGATCTCCGCGGCATGTTGGCTATCGACCGCCCTGCTTCAGTCAACCTGCCCAAGGATCCCGATGACCGCGACCGCCGCCACACCCGCAGAGCCGCAATGTCCGATCTGCGGCGGCGTGGCTTTCGGCCCGGGCCCCAAGGGCCGTGCCTCGCCCAACGGCGCGATGCCGCGTTGTGCCGGCTGCCAGTCGCTTGAGCGTCACCGCATTTTCCGCATCATGTTCGACAGGCTTGGCCCGGAGAATTTTTCCGCCTGGAAGGCGATCCAGTTCAGCCCTGATCCAACCGTGAATCCGGCCTGGTTCGCCTCGCACGAACTGTCCGTCTACGGCGAACCGGACGGTCTCGACATTCAGGCGATCGACCGGCCGGATGTCGCCTACGACATCGTCATCTGTTCGCATGTGCTGGAACATGTCTGCGACGACCGCGCCGCACTCAACGAGCTGCTGCGCATCGCCAGGCCTGAAGGTCTCCTCTATCTGGCCTTCCCCGATCCTTTCCGCGAGGAGGTCACGCGCGACTGGGGCTTCCCAAAACCCGAGAAGCATGGCCATTGGCGTGTCTACGGCGCCGACGTGGCGAAGCGGTTCGCTGCCTACATCCCCGGCCAGCCGGTGCTCGCCTATCGGGGACAGGACCCGGTGTCCGGCGAATGGGAAGGCGCGTTCCTGTTGCCGCGCTCGGCGAAGCGCTATCGCTGGATCGTCGAAAAGCTCGGCGACTCGGTCAGCCTGTTTTCGGGGCCAGCGCTTTAGCCGCCACGACATCGGCCGAGAACCGCAGCTCGCGCAGCGGCCTGACCCTGGCCGTCGTCTCCGCGTAGGTGGGATGGGCCTTGTAGGCGGCGAGCGCCGCCTCGTCGGGAAATTCCGCGTAGACGACGACGTCGATCTCGTCGGAAAGCGGATCGACCTTCGTGTTCAGCGTCACCTCGAACAGGCTCGGATGCGGGATCGTGCCGAGCACCATCAGTCCGGTGCGCATCGCCTCGACATTCTCGCGCCGCTTCGCGCTGAAAAACACGATGTGCCTGATCAAATCCGCCTCCGGAGCATGGTCCCGAAAACGGGACGCACGCGAGATCATCACCATGTTCTCGCGCGCCTCTTTTGGGTCGGTCGGGTACCGAGGTCAACCGTGACGAATTTACGCGCCGACCATCGCCGTGAGCCGCTTCAATTCCATCACCGTGTAGGTGATGTAGCGGCCTTCATTGTAGCCGAAGTCCCAGATCAGGAACACGGCCACCATGACAATTCCTATTACATAGCGCATGGCTTGCCCCTTGCCTCTCCGAATCATCCGCCTTTTCAGGCTGGCAGGCAAGCAGAACGACCTATTCGACCGGCGGCGGCGAGGCATAGCCGCGCAGCGTCTTCTCAGGCATCAGCCAGAGCATCCCGAACCCGAGCATCGTCGTTGCGGCGCAGGCCAGGAATATCATGGCGAAAGGTTCGGCCGTGGTGACGTGATCGCCGATGCGAATGGCTTCACCGCCGAGCGGCAGGCCGTAGCCAAGCGCGACGGCGCCGAGCATGGCGACCCCAAGCGCGCTGCCCAGAGAGCGCAGGAAAGTCAGCACCCCCGTTGCTACGCCGAGATGGGCCTTGTCGACGGCGTTCTGGACGGAAATCGTGCACACCGGAAATGTCATGCCGGCCCCGAATCCGACTAGGGCCGTCAGGATCTCTATCGCGGGGAGCGATGCATCGCCTGCAACGAACGCGAGCAGGACGAGGCAGGCTACGCTGAACGCCGCTCCCGCCATGGCGATCCGCTTGTAGTGGACGAAGCGCGGTATGGTCCTGCCGCTCAAGGTCGCGCCGGCCACCGTGCCCAGCAGCAATCCGAGCATCGCCGTACCGGACTCGCTGACGGAAAGGCCAGGCACGGACTGCAGATATGCCGGCAGATATACTGCGAGCCCGACATTGGCTGCCTGCAGCGTGAACATCGCAAGCGTGCCGGTGAGCACGACCCTGTTGCCCAGCACTTCAAGCGAGACCAGCGGCTCAGTCGCATGCAGCAGTCTGAACGCGAAGGCGGTCCAGAAGATCGCCGAGACCGCGAGCAGCCCGAGAATCTCTGCCGACATCCAGGAATAGGCGCTGCCGCCCCAGTTCAGCGCCAGCAGCAGGAGCGCGGTCGCCACGATCAGCAGCAAGGCGCCCAGGGTATCGATGCTGTGCTGCTTCGCAGCGACAGGCAGTTTCTTCAGCGGATTGTTGATGATCGCCATCGCCGCCAGGCCGAGCGGAACGTTGATCCAGAAGATCAGCGACCAGTGGAGATGCTCAGCAAAGCTGCCCCCGAGTAGAGGCCCGGCGACGCTCGCCACCGCCCATGTTCCCGCGATCCACGCCGCATAGCGCGCACGTTCGCGCGGCGGCACCAGATCGCCGATCACCGTCTGCGTCAAGGCGAACAGGCCGCCTCCGCCCACGCCTTGAATCGCCCGCCCCAGAACCAGCATCAGCATGTTCGGCGCCAGCGCGCTGACTACCGAACCGGCGAGGAAGATCAGGATTGCCACATGGATGACCGGCCGGCGGCCATAGATGTCGGAGACCTTGCCGTAGAGCGGCGACACCGCCGTCGCGGTCAGGAGATAGGCTGTCACCACCCAGGGCAGATAGTCGGCATGTCCGAGCGCAGTACCCATGGTCGGCATCGCAGGCGCGACGATGGTCTGGTCGAGCGCTGCAAGCAGCATCGACAGCAACACGCCGAAGACGATGACGTTGATTTCCTTGTCAGCCAGCGGCGGAGGTGTGAAACCCGTGACGGCCTCTCGTCTGACTGTCTTGTCCATAGACCACTCAAATCCGACGCGCGGTCAGGTGAGCCCTCCCATCAAGGGTGCTGGCATCACCGACGACACGATAGCTATTCGACACCACGCCTTTTGTTCAGCGGGCCCTGCTCGTCCTCGTCCCCTTGGGTGATCAGCCGGGCGCTGCGCTGGCCGGTCACGTAGATCCAAAGCCAGCTCAGTGACACCGTCAGCCGGTTCCGCAGTCCTATCAGGAAATAGATGTGCGCGATGCCCCACATCCACCACGCGGGCCGGCCTGTCAGCTTGATCCAGCCGAAATCGATAGCCGCGGCGCGCTTGCCGATGGTGGCGAGGTCGCCATCGTGCTTGTAGCGGAAAACGCGCGCCGCATCGTCGCCGGCAAGTCGCGCCCTGATGGTTGCCGCGACATGCCGGCCCTGCTGCTTGGCTGCAGGTGCAATGCCCGGAACGAGACGTGCCTCCTTCCATTCGACATGGGCGGTGTCGCCGATGGCGAAGACGTCCGGATGGCCTGGCACGGTGAGGTCGGGCTCCACGATCAACCGCCCGGCACGGTCGGCCGGGACGCCAACCCAATCGGCCGCCGGCGAAGCGGCGACGCCGGCCGCCCAGATGATCGTGGCTGCCGGCAGGTTTTCGCTGCCGAACACCACGCCGTCGGCACTGCATTGCGTCACCGCGCGGCCGAGTTCGACGATGACGCCCAGCCGCTCCAGCGCCTTCCTGGCGTAGGCTGATAGTTCAGGCTTGAACCCGGCGAGCAACCGCTCGCCTGCTTCGATCAGAACCACGCGGGCAGTGCCCGGATCGATATTGCGGAATTCGCCGGAGAGCGTGTCGCGCGCCAGTTCGGCGATCGTGCCGGCAAGCTCGACGCCAGTCGGTCCGCCGCCGATGATGACGAAGGTCATGAGCGCCCGCCGCTTGTCCGGATTGACCTCCCGTTCCGCCTTCTCGAAGGCGAGCAGGATGCGCCGGCGGATCGTCGTCGCGTCTTCCAGCGTCTTCAGCCCCGGCGCGAAAGGCTCCCATTCGTCGTGGCCGAAATAGGCGTGCCGCGCCCCGGTCGCCAGAACCAGCGTGTCATAGGGAACCGAGCCGCCATCCTCGAGCAGCACGCGCCTGCCGTCCATATCGAGTCCAACGACCGTACCCAGCAGCGTCGTCACGTCCTTCCGCCTGCGCAACAGATGCCGCACCGGCCAGGCGATTTCGGACGTCGCCAGCGACGTGGTCGCCACTTGGTAGAGCAGCGGTTGGAACAGATGGTGATTGCGCCTGTCGATCAGGGTGACGCGCACCGCGGCACCCGCAAGGGCCCGCGTGCATTCCAGCCCGCCGAATCCCGCTCCGATGATGACGATCTGGTGCGTGGCTTTGTTCATCGGCGTGTCTCATGTCAGCGGCGATGCCCCGGCCTGATCATGGTGTGCATGGCGCACCGAGACAAGTGCCCGTGCGGCTTGCCCTGCCGTGGCATAATGAGTTCTCGACCTGATTGGGTATTCGATGTCGCGAACGCGCATATCGAAACCTGGTACCGCGCATAGTGTGTCTCGACAGAATGCGAGCAGGATGATGCAGGACGATTCCGATGATGGCGCAATGACCTGGCCCGACATCGCGCGCTGGCGAAAGGCTGAGCGCGAGCGGCTGATCCAGGCTCGACTTGCGATCCCGGTCGACGAGCGCGCCGCCATGTCCGCCGCAATCGCCGAACGACTCGACGCGATCGTCGGCGATGTTTCCGGATGTATCGTCAGTCTCTACTGGCCGTTTCGCGGCGAGCCGGATCTGCGCCCCTGGATGGCCTCGCTCGTCGCGCGCGGCGGCACGCCGGCGCTGCCCCTCGTGATCGAGAAGGCGCAACCGCTGGTCTTTCGCGCTTACCGGCCCGGCGACAAGTTGGAAAAAGGCGTCTGGAATATTCCGATCCCAGCCGATGGCGGCCCGGTCATCCCCGATATCGTGATCGCCCCTGTGGTCGGCGTCGACTCCCGAAACTACCGCCTCGGCTATGGCGGCGGCTTCTTCGACCGGACGCTCGCCTCGCTGCCGAAAAAGCCGTTGGTCATAGGCATCGGTTACGAGATGCAGCGCATCCCAACCATTCATCCACGGCCGCACGACATCCCGATGGACCGGATTGTGACCGTCTAGGGACACCAATTTGCGAAACCTCCGTGTGAATGCCTGCGATCGCCGCATATGGGCTCATGGCCAGCAGACAGGAGCGCCCGACAGGGTGACCCGCAGTCACGGGGCTTCGAAATGTTCTCTCCCACTTGACCCCTTCGAGCCGGCTTGAATCAGTTCACGCCAGTTCCGGCTTCATCCCCATCGCCGTTCGGTCGACAATCTCGCGCAGTGCGAAGGACGAGTTGATCTTCGTCACATGCGGCATGGCGGTCAGCCACTCCTTGTGGATGCGCTCGTAGTCCTGCAAATCCTTCGCCGCGATGCGCAATATGTAGTCGTATTCGCCCGACATCAGGTGACAGGAGAGTATGTTTGGGCAACGCTTCACCGCAGCCTCGAACTCCGACAGGGTCTTCTCGAACTGGCCCGATAGCGAGATGTGCACGATCGCCGTCATCTGGTGGCCGAGCGCGGCGTTGGACAGCCGTGCATGATAGCCGCGGATCACGCCGGATTTTTCCAGATTGTCGAGCCGGCGCGAACAGGCGGATTGCGATAGCCCGACCTTCTCGGCGAGCGCCGCGTTGGGCATCCGCCCGTCCTTCTGTAGCGCCTCAAGAATGGCGATATCGATCCTGTCCAGTGACAATGTTCGAATTTCCTTCGAATTTGTTGCATTTCTGCGCAATGAATAACGCTTCGAAGCGTTATGCGCAACGGCATATGCAAACACGTTCGGCGGTCTTTCTGCTAATTCCGGCATTCAGGGAACAAGGGCCGCAAAGGCCCGACAGGGAGATCACGAGATGCGCGTCGGCTGCCCTCGGGAAATCAAGAATCACGAATACCGCGTCGGCCTAACTCCCGGCGCGGTTCGCGAATATGTCGCTCACGGCCACGAGGTGCTGGTCGAGACCGGCGCGGGCGCAGGCATCGGCGCCGACGACAACGCCTATCGCTCCGCCGGCGCCGAGATAGCCCGCATCGCCGAGGAAGTGTTCGCCAGGTCGGACATGATCGTCAAGGTCAAGGAGCCGCAGGCGAACGAATGGGTTCAGCTGCGGGATGGCCAGATACTCTACACTTATCTCCACCTCGCTCCGGATCCCGATCAAACCAGCGGCCTGCTCGCCTCAGGGGTCACCGCGATCGCCTACGAGACAGTCACGGACGACCGCGGCGGGCTGCCGCTGCTGGCGCCGATGTCCGAAGTCGCCGGCCGCCTGTCGATCCAGGCCGGCGCCACCGCGCTGCAGAAGGCCAATGGCGGCCGCGGCGTGCTGCTCGGCGGCGTGCCGGGCGTGCTGCCGGGCAAGGTCGCCGTCATCGGCGGCGGCGTGGTGGGACTGCATGCCGCCAGGATGGCGGCTGGCCTCGGCGCCGATGTCACCCTCATCGACCGTTCCATCCCGCGCCTGCGCCAACTCGACGACATCTTCAACGGCCGCGTCCACACGCGCTATTCGTCGATCGAGGCGCTGGAGGAGGAATGCTTCTCCGCCGACATCGTCGTCGGCGCCGTGCTGATCCCGGGCGCCGCCGCGCCAAAGCTCGTGACCCGCGAAATGCTGTCGGGCATGAAGAAGGGCGCGGTTCTTGTCGACGTCGCCATCGACCAGGGCGGCTGCTTCGAGACCTCGCATGCGACGACCCATGCTGATCCGACCTACGCGGTCGACGGCATCATCCACTATTGCGTAGCCAACATGCCGGGCGCGGTTCCGGTCACCTCCGCGCACGCGCTCAACAACGCCACCCTTCATTATGGCTTGCAGCTTGCCGACAATGGAATCAGGGCCATTCTGGACGATCCTCATCTCCGCAACGGCCTCAACGTCCACCGGGGCCGCGTCACCAACCGCGCGGTTGCCGAGGCGCTCGGCTATGAAATGGCCGAGCCGAAAGCCGTGCTGGCAGCCTGAG
>JALYWP010000041.1 GCA_030852655.1 Pseudomonadota bacterium
TGTGCAGCCTCGGTCTGGCCGAGGCCGGAAATGTCGTCGTTCTCGCCCTCTATGGTGAGCAGCGCGACATTGCGGATCGCCTTCGGATCGACCGGCCTGCCGCGATGCGTCATCTCTCCCTTGGGCAGGGCATGCCGGATGAACACCGTGTCTACGGTTTGCAGGTAGAACTCCGCCGTCAGGTCCATGACGGCGAGGTACTCGTCGTAGAAGTCGCGATGCTTCTCCGCCCCGTCACCATCATGTTTGACGAGGTGCATGAAGAACTCCTTGTGCGCCGTGATATGACGGTCGAGGTTCATGCTCATGAAGCCGGAGAGTTGCAGGAAGCCGGGATAAACGTCGCGCGAGAAGCCCGGCACCGGCCATGGCACTTGCATGATGACGTTGTCGCGGAACCAGCCGAGCCCCTTTTCCTCTGCCAGCAGATTGACCGCCGTCGGGTTGCGGCGCGTGTCGACCGGCCCGCCCATCAGCGTCATGCTTGCCGGCGCGAACCGGTCGCCTCTCGCTTCCATCAGCGCGACTGCGGCCAGCACCGGTACGGACGGCTGGCACACCGCCATCACATGCGTGTCGGGGCCGAGTTCGTGGAACATGTCGATGACGTAGTCGATGTAGTCGTCGAGATCGAACATGCCCTCGCCGACAGGCACCATGCGCGCGTCGATCCAGTCGGTGACATGAACGTCGGCATGGGGCAGCATCGCTTCGACCGTGCCACGCAGCAGCGTCGCGTAGTGGCCTGACATCGGCGCCACGATCAGAAGCTTCGGATCGGCCTTGCGGCCGGGCGGCAGGTCTCGCTCGAAACGAAGGAGATTGCAGAATGGTCGCGACCAGACGGTTCGTTCCTTCACCGCTGTCGTCTTCCCGTCGACCACGGTTTCCGTCAGCCCGAAACCAGGCTTGCCGTAACGGCGCGTCGTGCGCTCGAAAAGCTCGGCTGTGGCGGCCATCGAGCGGCCGTATGGCGTATGCGATATCGGATTGAGCGGATTGGTATGGAACAGTTTCACCGCGTCGGCATAAGCGCGCAGAGGCTGCACCGCCGCGTGGTTCAATTCGTAGAGCTGGTAGAACAATATCGAACCCCGCTGCGCCGGGACACTGCGTTTGTATCCCGCGCGTCGTTAGACAACGAAGTTAGCGAAGTTTTGTTGCGATGCAATAGATCACGCCGCGTCAGCTATCCGGCCTCGGCGGTCGCGGATTGAAGAAAGCTCTTTAATTCCAGATGTTTCAATCCGGAATTCCTTCGACCAGCACCATTTCCGCATCTGCGAACTTCTGGCGAATGGCTTTGGCTGCCGTATATTCGGGCGAATGATAGCACTCCTGCGCCGCCTTCAGCGACGGAAACTCGATCACGACGTTGCGCGCCCGCCCCCTGCCTTCGGTCGCTTCATGGGCGCCGCCGCGCGCCAGGAACCGCGCGCCATATTTGTCGAATGCCGCCTTCGCGGCCGTCACATACCCCTTATATCCCTCGGGATCGTTCACATCGACATGCGCGATCCAGTACCCTTTCGGCATTTTCTTCTCTCCGATGCTGTTCAGGCCGCTTTCATCTCGGCCAGTATGGCTTCTGCCGCGGCGCGCCGGTCGGGAACGCCGATGATCGGCCGCGCTACCACGAGATGGCTGGCGCCGGCGCGTATCGCGTCCGCCGGCGCCATCACCCGCTTCTGGTCGCCGCGATCGCTGCCGGCAGGCCTGATGCCCGGCGTCACCACCGCGAGGTCCCGTCCCACCACCTTGCGCACCGCCGCGGCCTCGTCCGCCGAGCAGACGATGCCGCCCATGCCGGCGGCGAGCGCCTGCCCGGCCCGGCGCAATACCAGCGCGTGCGGATCATATTCGTAGCCGGCGTCGACCAGGTCGGCCTCGTCCATCGAGGTGAGCACGGTGACCCCGAGCAGGGTCAGGTCCGAGCCCTTTGCCGCTCCGACCGCGGCGCGCATCGCCTTCGGATAGGCATGCAACGTCAGCATCGACACGCCCATTCCGACGATGTTCTCGACGCCCTTGGCGACCGTGTTGTCGATATCGAGCAGCTTCATGTCGAGGAAGACCTTCGTGCCGCCGGAGGCAAGCTCACGCGCGAAATCGAGCCCGCCGGCAAAGGCTAGTTGGTAGCCGATCTTGTAGAAGGAGACGACGCCGTCGAGGTCGCGCACGACCGTCTCGGCCTCGGCAATGGTCGGCACGTCCAGGCCGACGATCAGCCTGTCACGCATGCCGCTCTCCTTCCGTTGTTTCACTATGGCTCTATCCGCCTCGACATCATAGCCGCGCGCTCGATCAGCGTCCGGCACACCGTCTCCATCTGGTGGCGCAGGCGCTCTTCCCTGAACTGGCCGTCCTCATCGAACGCCTCGGACGCCCTGGCGACCGAGCATTGCGGCGAGATCACCTCGACCTGGCAGGCCATCAGCACGGCGCGCAGGTGATATAGCGCGCGCATGCCTGCGAAATTGCCATTCGAGGAGGAGCAGAGCGCCGCCACCTTGCCGTCGAAAGGCTTGAACGGACGCCCGCCATCCTTGCGCACGCGGCTCACCCAGTCGAGGGCGTTCTTCAGCAATGGCGGGATCGACGCATTGTATTCGGGGCTGGCGATCAGCAGCCCGTCATGCGCGGCGATCTGGCGCGCGAGTTTCAGCGCACTCTCCGGCACGCCTTTCTCCTTCTCGAGGTCCTGGTCCATGATCGGCAGCGGATAGTCGCCCAGCGAGATGCGGGTGACATCCGCCCCCTGCAGCGCCAGTTCCTTCATCGCTGCATCGGCGGTGCTGATCGAGAAGGCGCCAGTGCGAAGCGAACCGGCGAAGACGAGGATTTTCGGGATCACGGCCATGGTCGTTCCTATGCCTGCAGCTATAGGCGATGCTGCAGGCAAATCAATAAGGCGTAGATCGCCGGCTCGACGGCTTCAATTCCTTGCCCCGCGCCTGTAAAGCCAGAGCTGCGTCGGCGGGATGTTGCGCAGGACGAAACGGAAGTGCTCGACCGTGTAGTCGCCGAGACCGGGCGGGATCGGCGACTTCGGCCCATAGGTGAGTTGAACCACCGGTCGGCCATGCGGAATGCGCGACAGCAGCGTTTCGAGATAGGCGATGCGACGTGCCACCGGAAAATTGAGCAACGGAACGCCGGAGATGACGCAGTCAAACACCGTGTCAGGCAGCTCGCTCAGCGCCTCGTCGAGGTTGAAGCCATCGCCCTCGATCACGTTGACGCCCGGATAGTTGCGCTTCAGGTGCATGACGAAATCATGCGAATATTCGACCGTATAGACGTCGACCGGCTTTACGCCGCGGCCAAGGATCGCCTTGGTGATGACGCCGGTACCAGGTCCGACCTCGAGCACCGGCAGGCCCGAATCGGTGTCGATGACCGAGGCCATGCGCCGCGCCGTCACTGAACTGGTGGGGATGATGGCGCCGACCGCTTTCGGCTTGTCGATCCAGCCCTTGAAGAACTTCAGCTCGTCGTCGAATTTGTCGGCGAACTTGCGCAGTCCCGAAGCGGCCATGGCGGTCTCCATCAGTCGGTTGCGGGACAAATAGCAGCCTGTCGCGTCAACGCAAGCGCGATGTCGCGTTCCCAATGGTTTTTGTCGCTATTGGCTCAGGCTGGGCCGGATCGATCCCGGCCGGGCCGATGCTCAATGCTCGCTGAACGATTCGAAGAAATCCTTCATGCGCGAGAAGAAGCCGCTCGACTGCGGCGAGTTCTCCGTCGATGAGAGCTTCTCGAACTCCTCGAGCAGTTCACGCTGGCGCTTGTTGAGGTTCTGCGGCGTCTCGACCGCCGTCTGGATGTAGAGGTCGCCGATCTGCGGCTGGCGGAGCACCGGCATGCCCTTGCCCTTGAGGCGGAACTGGCGGCCGTTCTGTGTGCCCTCGGGTACCTTGACGCGCGTCTGCGTGCCGTCGAGCGTCGCCACCTCGAATTGTCCGCCGAGCGCAGCCGTCGTCATCGAGATCGGAACCTTGCAGTAGAGGTCGGCGCCGTCGCGCTGGAAGAATTCATGCGGCTTGACCGACAGGAAGATGTAGAGGTCGCCCGCGGGCCCGCCGCGCAAGCCTGCCTCGCCCTCATTGGCCAGCCGGATGCGGGTGCCGTCCTCTATGCCTGAGGGGATGTTCACCGACAGTGAGCGCTCCTCGACGATGCGCCCCTGGCCGGAGCATTTCGGGCAGGGGTCCTTGATCGTCTGGCCGCGTCCCTGGCATGTCGGGCAGGTCCGTTCGATCGAGAAGAACCCCTGGCTGGCGCGCACCTTCCCGTGGCCGCCGCACATGGTGCAGGTCACCGGCTGCGTTCCTGGCTTGGCGCCGCTGCCGGTGCAATCGCTGCAGGAAACCGACGCCGGCACCCTGATCTGCGCCGTCTTGCCGGTATAGGCCTCCTCCAGTGTGATCTCCATATTGTAGCGCAGGTCCGCGCCGCGTTCGCGTCCACCCGAGGAACGGCGGCGACCGCCGCCCATCATGTCGCCGAATATGTCCTCGAATATGTCCGCGAATCCGCCGGCTGCGAATCCATGGCCGCCGCCGTTCATGCCGCCATTCTCGAATGCTGCATGGCCGAAGCGGTCGTAGGCGGCGCGCTTCTGCGGATCCTTCAGCGTCTCGTAGGCTTCGTTGATTTCCTTGAACTTGTGCTCGCAGGAGTGGTCGCCAGGATTGCGGTCCGGATGGAACTGCATGGCAAGCTTGCGGAACGCAACCTTGAGTTCCTTCTCATCCGCGCCCTTCTGGACGCCAAGGGTCTCGTAGAAATCAGCCTTCATGTCGTCCCGATGCCCGGATGTTCAATGTCTTGGCGCATTGTGGGATGCCATCCTGCAGATAGTTGGCTTCCGATTTAGTAAGTCCGCCGCCTCGACGCCAGAGTTTCGCGGCGACACACGGCATTTTTTTCAGGCCTTCCCGTGTTTCCGGGCGCCCCGCAAAAAAGCCCGGCGGTCGCGCCGGGCTTTTGCTTGGTGTCGAGAGGCAGGATCAGGCCGACTTCTTCTTGTCGTCGTCCTCGTCGATCTCCTCGAAGTCGGCGTCGACCACATCCGAATCCTTGGCCGCGTCGGCCTTGGCGTCGGCTTCGGCCGCTTCCTTCTGGGAGGCCTCGTACATTGCCTGGCCGAGCTTCATGGAGGCTTCGGCCAGCGTCTGCGTCGCAGTCGTGATCGCATCGGCGTCCTCGCCCTCGGCAGCGGTCTTCAACGCCGCGATCGCGTCGGAAATAGCCGTGCGGTCTTCCTCAGAGACCTTGTCGCCATAGTCCTTCAG
>JALYWP010000080.1 GCA_030852655.1 Pseudomonadota bacterium
GGCGTAGCGCATGCCGGCACGGCGGGGATGCTGATGCACGGCGTCTATCTTGGCGGCGTGTTCTGGGCGATCCATCGCGGCATGCCGGCAGGGCTGTCGGCGCTGATCGTCGGATTGCAGCCGCTGATCACGGCAGTCCTTGCCGGCCGATTGCTTGGCGAACGTGTCATGCTGCGCCACTGGGCAGGGCTTGCCGCAGGTTTCGCGGGCGTCGCAATCGTGCTCGCGCCGAAACTCGGCTCGATCCAGGAAGGCGTCACCTGGGCGACGCTCGGCGCCTGCCTGGTGGCGGTAGCCGGCATGAGCGTCGGGACGATCTGGCAGAAGCGCTTTCTCACCGGCGGCGACCTGTTGAGCGGCACGTGCTGGCAATATGCCGGCGGCGCGCTGGTGATGATCCTCTTCTCCTTCGCGTTCGAGACGCGCGACTTCACGATCAACGGCGAACTCGTCTTCGCCATGGCCTGGCTGGTGCTGGTCCTGTCGATCGGCGCCATCGGACTTCTGATGGTGATGATTCGCGACGGCGAGATGTCGAAGGTCGCGTCGTTGTTCTACCTAGTGCCGGCGGTGACGGCATTGCTCGCCTGGGCGCTGTTCGGCGAGGACCTCTCGGCCGTCCAGATCGGCGGCATGGCGCTGGCGACCTTCGGCGTGGCGCTTGCCACGGCGCGCAGCCCCGCGCCGGGCACGGCGGCCTAGCCTGGCACCCGCGCACGCGCCTCGAAGTACCGGCTGATCGCGGCGTTGAGTTCGCCGCCGAGGATGAACACCATGGATACGATGTAGAGAAAGACGACCGCGACCATGATCGACGCCAGCCCCGCATAGGTCGTGACATAGGACGAGAAATTGTCGAGATAGGTGGCAAAGACGGTCGACCCTATGAGCCAGCCCACCAGCGTGAAGATGATGCCCGGCACGATGTCGACGAACCTGCGGTGCCCGGCCGGCAGCCAGATATGGACGGCTACCAGCCCAAGCACGATGACGGTCGAGGCGATGACGTAGCGCCACAGCGTGATCGTGCCCAGATAGGGCTCCAGCCGCGGGAAGTTTTCCAGTGCCAGCCGGACGATGATCGGCGCAAAGACCAGAAGCACGCTGATGACGACGAAGCCGATCGTCGCGATCAGCACGAAGGCCAGGCTCTGGAAGCGCCGGAAGATGAACGAGCGCGTCTCGATCACGCGGTAGGCACGGTTGAGCGAGGTGCGCAGCGCCTCGACACCGTTGGACGCGAAGAATGCCGCCAGCACCACGCCGTAGGTCAAGAGGTCGCCGCGCGGCACGGTCAGCACGTTGACCACTTCCTGGGAGATCGGTTCCGCGATCTGGGTGGGCCAGGTGTCGAACACCAGATGCACGGCGGTTTCAGCAAACGCCTCGGCTCCCAGGAAACTGCCGAGCGTGGTGGCGAAGATGAGAAACGGAAACAGCGCCATCAACGCCGTGATCGCCAGATGACTTGCCATCGACCAGCCGTCATCGTCATTGAAATGGCCGAGCGCGTCATAGAGGATGCGCTTCAGCGCGACGATCCTGCGCATTCAGAGTGCTTCCGCGGCCGGTTGAAGCAGAAACACTCGTTTCCTCCATCGATAATTGCCGTCGATTGTTTCCCGGACGCGAATATGGGAAGGGATTGCAGCAAATGGCAAGACTGGGACAGCAACCGCCGGCATGAATGCGCCCACGATCATCGTGACGGGAGCCTCTTCCGGCATCGGCGCACACTGCGCGCGTGCCCTGAAAGCCGATGGTTGGCGGGTGTTCGCGACGGCGCGCAAGCCCGAAGACATCGCCGCGCTGGAAGCGGACGGCATCGAGGCCTTCTATCTCGACTATTGCGAGCCGGACTCGATCGCCAGACTGGTCGAGGATGTGCTGGCGCGCACGAGCGGCAGGCTGGATGCGCTGTTCAACAATGGCGGCTATTCGCAGCCGGGTGCGGTCGAGGACATTTCGGTCGCGGCGCTGCGCGAGCAGTTCGAGGCGAATTTCTTCGGCTGGCACGATTTGACGACGCGCATCGTCCCTGTGATGCGCGCCCAGGGGCACGGCCGCATTGTAAACTGTTCCTCGATCATGGGGCTGGCGCCGTTCAAATATCGTGGCCCTTACGCCGCTTCCAAGCATGCGGTGGAAGGCCTGATGCTCTGCCTGCGCTCCGAACTGGTTGGAAGCGGTATCCATGTCTCGCTGATCGAGCCAGGGCCGATCAAATCGAAGATCGCGACCAACGCGCTCGGCTGGTTTCTCAAGAACGTGGACCACGAGAAATCCGTGCATAGGGCCGCATACCGTACCCAACTCGACCGGCTGCAAGCCGGCGGCAGCGCATCGCGGATGAAGCCCGGGCCGGAGGCAGTCTACGCGGTATTGCGCCACGCCCTGCTTTCCACGCGGCCCAGGCCGCATTATGTGGTGACCTGGCCGGCAAGGATCGGCGCCTTGATGAAGCGCTTCCTGCCGCCTGCACTATTCTACCGCATCCTCGCGGCGCGCTCATGAACTCAACCGACAGGACCTAGCCATGGCAACCGTCTTCAACATACTGGCCGTCCTCGTCATGGTCGCCGTGGTGGTGGTGCTCATACGTGGCCTCGCCAACATGCTTCGCGGCGGCTCGGGCAATACGTCGAACAAGCTGATGCAGATGCGCGTGCTGCTGCAGTTCGTCGCGCTGGTGCTTATTCTGCTCGGCGCCTATGTCGCAGGAAGGTTCTGAAATGGTCAAACTCAACAAGATCTACACCCGCACGGGCGACGACGGAACGACGGGGCTCGGCAGCGGCGAGCGCCGGTTGAAATCCGATCCCAGGATCGAAGCCTACGGCACGGTCGACGAGGCCAACGCGGCAATAGGCCTTGCGCGCCTGCACACCGCCGAGTCCCACCCCGATCTCGACGCCATGCTCGGCCGTATCCAGAACGATCTCTTCGACCTCGGCGGTGACCTTTGCGTGCCCGACACCGGCGAGAAGCTGGAGTACGAGCCGCTGCGCATCGTCGCCGCGCAGACGGCGCGCATCGAGGCCGACATCGACAGGCTCAACAAGGAACTGGAGCCCTTGAGATCCTTCATCCTGCCCGGCGGCTCGCCGGCCGCCGCAGCACTTCATCTGGCGCGCACCATAGCGCGGCGCGCCGAGCGCATGATGGTGGCGCTGGCCCAAAATGCCGACGAACACGTCAATCGCGAAGGCATCCGCTACATCAACCGCGTCTCGGACTTCCTGTTCGTCGCCGGGCGGGTCGTCAATGACAACGGAAACGCCGACGTGCTATGGGTTCCCGGCCAAAATCGCTGAAACCATGATTGCCGGGGGAGTGGCGGGAGAAGATGTTCATTCCGCTGCACGACGCCAACAGCCTGAAACGCATCAAGCTGCAATACGTCACCATCGGGCTGATCGCGATAAACGTGATCGTCTATTTCTCCGCCAACCTCGGCTCGGAACAGTTCGCCATCGCCGCGGTCTATGGGCTCGGCTACATCCCTTCCGTCGTTTTCGACTACGTCGACCTGCCGCCGGATCTGGTCGTGGTTCCGGAATACCTGACCTACATCTCCTACGCCTTCCTGCACGGTGACATCTTCCATCTCGGCGGCAACATGCTGTTCCTGTGGGTGTTCGGCGACAATGTCGAGGACGCTCTCGGCCACATCAAGTTCCTGATCTTCTATCTGCTCTGCGCAGCGGCCGGCGCACTGCTGCACGGGTTGCTCGCACCCGTGTCCGAAGTTCCGCTGATCGGTGCCTCGGGCGCCATAGCTGGCGTGGTTGCCGCCTATCTGATCCTGCATCCGCGCGTGAAAATCTGGATCCTCGCCTTCGGCCGCATCCCGCTGCGCATTCCCGCCTATATCACGCTGGTGCTGTGGATCCTGTTCCAGTTCGTCATGTTCGCGGTGGGCGGCGACGACCAGATATCCTTCGCCTGTCATGTCGGCGGCATCGTCGCGGGCGCGGTGCTGGTCATCATCCTGCGCAGCCGCGACGTGCCTCTGTTCGACCGCGAGATCGTCACGCCGCGCGCCGTAGTGAGGAAGCAGCCGAGCGCGGTGCGGCCGGTCGAGGCCGAACCCGCGCCGCGCTGGGGCAGGCAATAGAATTCACCTGAACCGATTTGACGCATTCGGCGATATTGACGCATATGGCCGGCCAAATTAGGGTCCGCGCGCTTTGCAAGGTGCAAGGCCTGTAACCTGCTGAAACAGGACTGTTCTGACGCTAGGGATGTCGGCTATCGGCAAGCTGGCTTCGCGCGGCGGTGCTATACGCGCCGAAATCTATGGAGAGGCATGCGCCCATGAAGATCCTCGTCCCGGTTAAGCGGGTTGTCGACTACAATGTGAAAATCCGGGTCAGGCCGGACGGCTCGGGCGTCGAGCTGGCCAATGTCAAGATGTCGATGAACCCCTTCGACGAGATCG
>JALYWP010000087.1 GCA_030852655.1 Pseudomonadota bacterium
ATCCCGACCGCTTTCTTCTGCACGAAACCTGGACCGATCATCAGGATGTCGTCGATGTGCAGATAAAGCGAGCTTATCGCGACGCATGGCACGCATCCCTGCCGGAACTCCTCGTCAACCCGCGCGATATCTCTGTCTGGCAGCCGTTGCGGACCGATTATCGCCAGCCCGGAGAATGAAAAGGGCGGGCGGCTTATGCGCCGCTCCGCCCTTGCCGGTGGGCCAGCGCCCCCGTGCGCGGCCCCTCCCCCGACCCCTCGATTCATCTTCACATGACGACGACCTTGGTGCCGACGCCGGTGCGCTCGTAGAGTTCGACGACGTCTTCGTTGCGCATGCGGATGCAGCCTGACGAGACGGCCTGACCGATCGTCCAGGGCTGGTTGGTGCCGTGGATGCGGTAGAGCGTCGAGCCGAGATAGAGAGCGCGCGCGCCGAGCGGGTTTTCCGGACCCCCCGCCATGTGGGCAGGCAGGGTGCGGCCTTTGGCGCGCTCGCGCGCGATCATTTCCGCCGGCGGACGCCAGTCGGGCCACTCGGCCTTGCGCGTCACCTTGTGCGTACCTGCCCATTCGAAGCCGGGCTTGCCGGTGCCCACGCCGTAGCGCCGCGCCCGGCCGCCCTCTTCGACCAGGAAGAGGAAATTCTGCTGCGTGTCGATGATGATGGTGCCGGGCTTCTCGGTGCCGTCATAGGCGACTTCCTGCGGCAGGTAGACCGGGTTCATCTCGCGGCGCACGGCACGCTTTTCCTGCGGCACGACGGCCGCAGTGCGGATCCTGTCGGGGCCTCCCATCAGACTGCGTATGTTGCGACGAGCCTCGACCTCGTTGGGAAACGCCTTACGCTGCTTCTTGAGCAGGACCTTGCCCGGCTTGTGGCCAAGCTGGATCACCCAGGGCGCGGAAAGATCGGGGCTGACCACCACGGGCGGCCTTTCGGCATAACGATCATTGGCAGACGCCGGCAGGGCAGAAGCGGCAAACATCGCTGCGCCGGCGAGAAGAAGAACTCTTTTCATGTCACCCACTCTCGACTGGTCATTGTCCGAGCATCGGTCTCATCCGGAACCGCCTCGCTTGCGCGGTCCCTGCTTGGCCCAATGCTCTGGCGAGATATCCCCTCGTTCCGGCCGCCATGTTGGCGCCTGCCGGCAACCGAATGGTGAATCCGGATGCTTCAAATGCGCGTTTGTCAGTAAACCTTTTGGTGTGGTTACCGCGCCGTTCAGGAATCTGGTAAAGGCCCCGTAAAGACGGAAAGAGGGTGCAACGGATGTCACAGACAGGCCTGGTCGAAGGAACTGACGGCGTCACCCGCTGCGCCTGGCAGGGCAATCTGCCGGACTATCTGCACTATCACGACCATGAGTGGGGACGGCCGGTGGCCGACGACAGGCGGCTCTTCGAAAAAATCTGCCTTGAAGGCTTCCAGTCCGGCCTGTCATGGCTGACGATCCTCAGGAAGCGCGAGAATTTTCGCGCGGCATTCGCCAATTTCGAGTTCGACAGGATTGCCGAATTCACCAATGTCGATGTCGAGCGGCTGGTCCAGGACGCAGGCATCATCCGCCACCGCGGCAAGATCGCCTCGACGATCAACAATGCCCGCCGCGCCCAGGAGATGGTCGCAGAAGCCGGTTCGCTGGCCGCATGGTTCTGGCGTTTCGAGCCCGGTGCCGACGAACGGCCGAAGACGGTCGATCTCGCGCATCTCAGGGCCAACCCGACCACCGCGGTTTCGGTGCGCATATCGAAGGAGTTGAAGAAGCGCGGCTGGAGTTTTGTCGGGCCGACGACAGTCTATGCCTTCATGCAGGCGATGGGGCTGGTCAACGACCACATCGAGGGCTGCCATTGCCGGGCGGAAATCGAGAAGCAGCGCAAGGCGTTCAAGCGGCCGATCTGATGCGGCAGCCGCGCGATATTCGTGCGCGTCACGCGACCGGGATCGAGAGGAACAGCCCGACCATCACCGCGACGACCGTTGCAAGCACCGGATAGACGACCAGCATACCGGTGATCAAGGCGTCGGCGATGGTCGCCGTCTCGTTCTCGCGCCTGGCGGAGGAGACGTCGAAAGGACCTGCCGCAGGGTGGAAAGACGGGTTTGCCGAAGCGTTCGCCGCGCGCAGGCTGCCGGAGAATCCGTCGTCTGTCGTATCGTTCCGGTGCGCCATGATTCGTGCCCCAAGGCTTGCCTGGCTGCCTTATCGAGGCCGAATGTGACGGGATGATGCTGCGGGAAGCGCAGGATTGTTTCACTTTTCCGCGCGTCTGCTTCAGATATTCCTTTCCGCTGCACCGTCCGCGATCGTCATGACCCAGGCGCGGGCGAGCGCCAGCCCGGCGGCGTCCGCCTGCGGCCCGTGCGCCGCAGCCTCCTCTTCATGCCGCCAGCCGGGATGACGCTCGGCCAGATAGTCGGCGAATACCGCAGTCCAGCGGCTGACCAGCCGGCGATCGGCTTCGAAGTGGAACTGTATGCCATAGGCAGCGCGGCCAATGCGAAAGGCCTGGTTCTCGGCCGCCCGATTGGTGGCAAGGCGTACGGCGCCGGGCGGCAAGGTGAACGTATCGTCGTGCCACTGGAAGCTCGTGAACAGTTCCGGCACCGCGCCGAGCACCGGGTCGACAGCGCCGTCCCCGGTTCTCTCTATGCTCCGCCAGCCGAACTCGGGCGCCGTCCCGAGCAAGTTTTTCCCGCCATAGGCACGCGCCAGAAGCTGGCTGCCGAGGCAGATGCCGAGCACCGATCGTCCGCTGTCACCGAAATCGCGCATCAGCGACAGAAGCGGCGAGATATAAGGATGATCGTCGTCATCGAGCGCGCTCTGCGCGCCGCCGAGCACCAGCAGGGCATCATGGCCGGCGGCGTTCTCCGGCAGGGGATCGCCTCGATAGGGCTTGCGCAAATCCATCTGCGCGCCGGCCTCCGTCAGCGCGGTTTCCACTTGGCCCGGGCCCGTATTGTCGAAATTCTGCACCACCAGGACCCGCATGCGCGCTCCAAATGTCTGAACCCATCGGCTGGATATCGCGACCGAATCGCCGCACCGATATCATAATGTCAGCAACAAGGAAGATCGCGATGACTTTGCAGAACCGCGTCGATCCGTTCGGCGACATCCACGCCGTGGATGCGCGCGGCCTGTTCACCGGCAATCGTGGCATCATCCATGACCCCGCGACGAAGACGCTGCTGAAGAGGCGCTGGTCGAGCAAGGCGTGGATCATATGCACCTGCGACTACAAGAACCGCCGGCGCGAGGTCATGGGGCGCAATGCGAACGGCAAGGCCGGCTGGACCGAACTCTTTTTCCTCGACGAGGTGACGGCGCTAGCAGCGGGGCATCGGCCCTGCTTCACCTGCCGGCGCGAGGAGGCGAAGGCGTTCGCCGCTTGCTATGGACGCGCTTTCAAGATCGACAAGCCGCGGGCGCCGGAAATCGATGCCAGGCTGCAT
>JALYWP010000154.1 GCA_030852655.1 Pseudomonadota bacterium
CGATCTCGTCGAAGGGGTTCATCGACATCTTGACATTGGCCAGCTCGACGCCCGAGCCGTCCGGCCTGACCCGGATTTTCACATTGTAGTCGACAACCCGCTTAACCGGGACGAGGATCTTCATGGGACACACCTGACAATCGCCAATTGTTGCTTGACCCCGCAGTTCAAAGGTCGCCGTGAAAGTGCGTTTTAACTTCTTATGAGAAGCCAACGCTTCGGGGTTCCACGCCGAAGGCTTGGCACATACGCTTCAGCGCAGTGTGGGCTGCATCTGTTCTCGCAAGGACGGCTACTGTTCAGAGAACTGCGGCTACGACTTGAACCTCAATCCTGCACGAGGGGTTGTTCATGTCGACCCGCCCGCAGATGCGGGTCGGCGTCTGACCGGGAACCACCCACGCATCCCAGACCTCGTTCATTCCGGCGAGGTCGTCGATCGTACGCAGCCACACCTGCGCGGTCAGAACGCGGCTCTTGTCGGTGCCGGCCTCGGCGAGCAGTTCGTCGATCTTGGCCAGCACCTGGGACGCCTGACCCTTGATGTCCTGCGTCATGTCGTCAGGGATCTGTCCAGCCGTGTAAACCATGCCATTGTAAACGATCGCGCGGCTGCGCCGATGGTTCTGGTCGATCCGGGTGAAGTCGCTCATTCACAATCTCCAGTCACTAAGCCTTGCCATAGGCACCGCCGCCGGCCGTTTCCATCAGCACATGGTCATGCGCCTTGAGCACCTGCGGCATGGTTGGATCCGTCTCCTTGCCGTTGACGACCAGGCGCCCGGGCTGGCCCGCCCCCCCGCCCGCGAGACCCGGGGTGGGCGCCTTGAGCTGCGTCATCAGGAACGAGGTCATCACATCGGTCGCATCGGGCAGGAGATCGAACTCGAAGCTGATGCCGTTGCCGCCGGGATGCCTGCCCTTACCGCCGCTGCCGCGCCGTATTTCACGGCGAATGACGCGGATCGGAGCCAGCGTTTCCATCATCTCGACAGGGGTATTGCCGAGGTTTGCCGGAAAACTCAGCGCTGAGTAACCCGCCCGCCTGGAATTGGCGCCCTGGCCTGCGTTGAGGAAGTTGACGACGGCGAACCGCCTGGAACGATATTCACCGGACATGGTGAGCGACGAATTCGGCGAGCCCGCCGCCCACACGCGATCAGGCAGCACGTCGGCAAGCGCCTTGAACACGGCGGCCGGGAGCAGGTGACCGATGGCGCTGCGCCCGCCCGAGGCCGCCGGATAGGTCGGGTTGAGGAGCGAACCGAGCGGAGCTTTCGTGCTGATCGGCAAGAAGCTGCCTTCGTTGTTGGGAATGTCGGGGCACAGCAGAGCCTTGAGGCCGTACACCGTGTAGGCGAACGTGTAGATGGGAACGACGTTGAGCGCATGCGGCAGTTGCGGGCTGGTGCCGGCGTAGTCGATGGAAATCTCGTCGTCCTTCACCGTCAGTTCGCACTGGATGATGATCGGCTCGTCGAAGCCATCATGCTGCACCGTCGAGCGGTATATCCCGTCGGGGATCGCCCTGATCGCCTCGCGCATCGCCATTTCGGAGCGCCGCCGCACCTCGCCGCCGAGCATGTCCAGGTTTGTCGCCTCCAGGAGACCCTGCAGCCGCTCGCCCATCGTCCGGCAGCCGGACACCTGCGCCCAGATGTCGCCGAGTCCCTGCTCCGGAACCCGTATGTTCTGCTGGATGATCTCGATCAGGATCTCGTTCGGCTGACCGCCGTCGAGAAGCTTCATGATCGGGATCTGCAACCCCTCCTCATAGATCTCCCTGCTCGAATTGCTGCGCAGCCGGCCGCCGATATCGGGCAGGTGCGACACCACCGCCGCGAAGGCGACCAGGCGGTCCTTGTGGAAGATTGGCGTCGCGGTGGTCACGTCGTGCACGTGGCCCGAGCCCTTCCATGGATCGTTGGTGATGAAGACGTCGCCCGGCTTGATGGTTTCCACGGGAAAGCGTTCGATGAAGTGGCGCACTGTCGCCGGCAGGCAGCCGATGAAGCCGGGAAGGCTCATGGTCGACTGGGCGAGCGAGCGGCCTTGTGCGTCGGTCAGCACGATGGCGAAGTCGTTGCCGTCGCGCACCAGTGTGGAAAAGCAGGTCCGCACGAAGGCGGCCGAGGCCTCATCGACCACGCTGATCAGGCGTTTCCACAATATCTCGAGTTCGATCGGATCGTAGCCCCGCTTGTTGTGCCCCGATTCCGCAACTGGCTTGTCGATCGCCGTATCCATATCAGTCGAATTCCTTGAGGGTCACGGAAATGGTGAGGTCGGGCTGCACGGTGACGTCCGCGGCAACGGCCACCACTATTGTGGATTCGCGTTCCTCGAGGATCAGGGGACCCGTCAGCCTCTCGCCGGCCGGCAGCGAATAGCGGTCGTAGACCTTCACCTCGGCGTAGTCCTTGCGCAGCGGCAGGAAGATGCGTCGCGTTTTCGGCGCGACGGCCTCCCGCGTGGTGCGGTTGTCGCCCCATGCGAAATGGTGGCCCGTGGTCGGCGCGCGGCCGACCAGCCTCCAGGTGATCACCTGCGGCGCGGCGTTCGGTACCAGACGACCGTAGAGTTTCTCGTACTGTTGCTCGAACGCCTTCAGAAGGCGGGACGCGGTCTCGCCGCTGACATCCTCGTACGGTATGGCGACCGAGAGTTCGGCACCCTGCCCGTAATAGCGCATTTCCGCGCCGATCACCCATTCCACGTCGGTCGCACCGGCGGCATCGAGGTCGGCGCGGCTTTGCGCGCGCAGTTGTTGCAGGCTCGCCGCCACCTGGCTCCAATCGACTTCGGCAAGCAATTGCGGGTTCGACCAGGCGCGATCGACCCGGGCCGGAGCGGCAAGCATGCCGAGACATGATCCGGTGCCTGCCGCAATGGGAACCAAGACGCGGGGGATACGCAGCTTGCGCGCCACCTCGACGGCATGCACGGGGCCGGCACCGCCCGTCGCCACCATCGCGAATTCGCGGGGATCGTGTCCGTTCTCGGCGATGTGTATGCGTGCCGCACTCGCCATGTTCTCGTTGACGATGTTGTAGATGCCCCAGGCGGCATCGATCACGTCGACATCCAGCTCCTTTGCCAGCTTCCCAATGGCCGTACGCGCCGCTTCCAGGTCCAGCTTCATTTCGCCGCCGAGGAAATTGTCGGGGTTCAGGTAGCCGAGAAGCAGGTCGGCGTCCGTAACGGTGGCATTCGATCCGCCGCGGCCGTAGCAAGCGGGACCAGGCACCGAACCGGATGATTCCGGACCGATGTTCAGCAGCCCCAGGCGGTTGGTGTGTGCGATCGAGCCGCCGCCGGCCCCGATCTCGATCAGTTCGATACTGGGGATCAGGATGGGCAGGCCGGAACCCCGCTTGAAGCGCTCCACCCGGGCGCACTCGAAGCTGTGTGCGATCGGCGCTTCGCCACCGACCGCGACGCAGGCCTTCGCCGTGGTCCCCCCCATGTCGAAGGCGAGCACCTGATCCACATCGTTCTGTCGCGCAGTGTTGAGCGCCGAGAGCACGCCGGCCGCCGGCCCGGATTCCAGGAGCAGGATCGGCGATTCCGCACCCGCTTCGGCGGAACTGAAGCCGCCGCTCGACACCATGACGCGCAGGGGAATGCCCGGCCGGATGTCTGCAATCCGTGCGCCGAGTTCCTTCAGATAGGAGGCCACGATCGGCTTGACATAGGCATTGGCCGCAACCGTCGAGGTGCGCTCGAACTCCTTGATCTCCCGCGCCAGGTCCGACGACAACGACACCGACAAATCCGGAAGCGCTTCCTTCAGACGCGCCTCGATGCGCTTCTCGTGCTCCGGATTGACGTAGGCATGCAGCAGCGAGACCGCGACGGAATCGACGTCCAGCGCCTTGACCGCCTCGATCATGCGGTCGAGCTTGCCGTCATCCATCTCCACGATGACTTCGCCGCGCGCGTTGAGGCGCTCGTCGATCTCGATCCGGCGCTCCGCCTCCACCAACGGTTTCGGCAGTTCGATGTCGAGATCGTAGATGTCGTAGCGCCATTCGCGCCCAATATCGAGGGCGTCGCGCATTCCTGCGGTCGCGACGAGGCCGGTCTTGGCGCCCTTACGTTCGATCAGCGTGTTGGTGATCAGCGTCGTGCCGTGGACGACCTCGGCCAGTTCAGGCGTCTCCTGGGGAATGAAACTCGCTACCTGCCCGAGCAGGTCGCGGATAACGGTCGAGACTGCCTCGCCCGGATCGGACGGAGTGGTCGGAGATTTGGCGACCCAAATGCGGCCCGAAGCCGGCAGCGCCGCCACACCGTCGGTGAACGTACCGCCGATGTCCACAGCGATCCGCAGGCTGTTGTCGATTGTCAATGTCTTGTCCATGTTCGCCCGGTCGTCGGAAAAATAGATCGGCGTCGCGTTTCAGTAGGCGACGGTGATGAGACGTTCTTCGGTCATTTCGCGCACCGCATAGGCGGGACCTTCACGGCCGTAGCCGCTGTCCTTGACGCCGCCGAACGGCATCACGTCGACGCGCGCGCTCGACGCCTCGTTGACGTGGACGCCGCCGAAGCGCAGCCGCGGCGCCACCCGCATCGCGGTGTGGAGGTTCGACGTGAACAGGCCCGCGGCCAGCCCGTACGGGCTGGCATTGGCCCGATCCACGGCCTCATCGATCGTGTCGAAGGGCATCAGGCTGATCACCGGCGCGAAGATTTCCTCGCACACGACCTTCATCGTGTCGTCGACGCCCTCCAGAAGCGTCGGATGAAACACCGAGCCTTCGCGCCGGCCTCCGGTGAGAACCCGAGCCCCGCCGGCGACGGCCTCCTGCACCCAGCGCTCCGCGCGCTCGGCATGCTGTGGCGTGATCATGGGGCCGACCAGCGTGCCGGCCTCGCCCGGATCGCCCGCCTTCATGTTCCCGATCGCCTCGACCATCTTCGGCACGAACACGTCCAAGATCTTGCGATCGACCAGAAGCCTCTGCACCGAGGTGCACACCTGGCCGGCTTTCCTGAACCCGGCATTGAGGATTTTCGGGATGGCGAGATCGATGTCCGCATCATTGCAGACGATCGTGCTGGCGATGCTGCCAAGCTCGAGCTGTACGCCGCGCAGGCCTGCAGCCTGCTGGATTTCCCTGCCCACCTGGGTGCTTCCGGTGAATGCGTAGAAGGCGATGCGCTGGTCGGCGAGGAGCTGCCGTCCGACCTGACCGCCACGGCCGTGGATGAGCGCGAGCAGCTTGGGCGGGAGCCCGGCCTCGATCAGAACCTCGCACAACTGCACCGCCGACAGCGGCGTGTGGTTCGAGGGCTTTATGATCACCGAATTGCCGCCGGCGAGCGCCGGACCGACCTTGTGGGCCAGCGTGTTCAGCGGCGAATTGAACGGCGTTATCGCGCAGATGACTCCACGCGGCGCGTGGAACGTATAGCCCAGCCGGTTCTTGGTTCCGCTCGCAGCCAGCATGGGCACCAGTTCCCCGTTGAGGCGCTTCGCCTCTTCGGCCGACAGTTCCAGCGTCTGGGCACAGCGCCGCACTTCGTTCTCGGCATCGGCGCGCGTGAAGCCCGCTTCGTCGCGCATGAGCACCACCAGCGCTTCCATACGCGTTTCAACGAGCTGCGCGGCGCGCAGCAGGATGCGGTAACGCTCATAAGGCGAAAGAACGGATTCCTTCTGGCCGGCCTCGGCCCCCGCGACGGCGGCATCTACCTGGGCCGACGAGGCAACCGCCATCGTACCATAGGGACGGCCCTGATATTTGTCGGTCAGCGTGTCCGCGGATTCGCCGTCGACCCATTCGCCGTTGATCAAGAGCTTAGACATGGAACGGATCCCTTACGCGCTGACGCCGAGGCCATTCATGAAATTGAGACGGATCTTGACCGGATCGCGCTCGGTTGTGCCGGCCGGCTTTTCGCCGTCGATACGCGCCGCGATGAGCCAGGGGCCGTCGCCCGCCAGCGCCTTGTCGACCAGATGCTCGAAATCGTCCTCGTCCCTTGCCCAGGCGCTTTGCCGGATACCCGCCCCCTTGGCGATCGCCACGATGTCGGCGCCGCTCGAGGTCAACGTCTTCTGCGAGCCGGTGATCTGGTAGATGCCGTTGTCCCAGATGATGATCGCCAGGTTCTTCGGAGCAACCGCAGCGACAGTCCCCAGCGAGCCGAGCTGCATCAGGATCGAGCCGTCGCCATCGAGCGCGAACACCTTGCGCTTGACCTGCGCGATGGCGACACCCAGGGCGATCGAGGTCGCCAATCCCATGCTACCAAGCATGTAGAAGTTCTGCGGCCGCTGCCCGCTGGCCCACAGGTCGAAATTGGTGTTGCCGATACCGCCGATGACAGCTTCCCCGGCATTCAGCCTGGCCACGAGCCTTCGCGTCAGCACGCTGCGATTCATCACCTTGACGCCGTCGCGGCTGGAAATTGTTTCGGCCTTGGACATGAGATCTCGCCTCCTCCTAGTGGGGCCGCTTGGTCAACAGGGGCGACAGCAGGATCGCCACGGGCGCCTGGGTGCTGAACGCCTGCTTGATCAGGCGATCGACGACGAATTCGACATGCGCCCTTTCCTGAATCGCGAAGGTCTCGATGCCCAGGCTCTGCAGGACCGGCCGCATCGTGCGCCAGACCATCGCCTGCCCCTGCTGGAATTCCCCGATTGTCCCGCGCTCCGAGATCATCATCACCAGCGGGATCTGAAAGGGGCAGGCCAGCGACGCAATTGCATTGGGAATGGTCGCGAACCCGCTTGTCTGCATCAGGGCTATGCCGCGGCGGCCGCCCATGTAGGCGCCGCTCACGATGCCCACCGCCTCTTCCTCGCGCGCAGGAACCACGACCTCGAAGTGGGCGTCGGCATGAAGACGCTTGATCAGTGGTGACAGGACATTGTCGGGGACATAGGCAACGAGATCGATCTCGTTGTCCTTGAGGACGCGAATAACGATGTCCTCCCAGCTTTCGTCGGCATTTTCAACGGACATAAGCGTACGACCCCGGTCAATGCGTTGCGACCAGCAACTTTCTGCAACCCTCCCGTCGGGGCCGGTTTCGGTCCGTCGGAACGACTGTCAGATCAAAATCTAAGGCGTTCAATTTCCATCCACAAACAATTAATTTATGAAAACTAATCACTGGAAATTATAAGTCTTCGACTGCGACTTCGGCCTGTTTCTTTGACACCCGTCCGTGGGACTCAACGTCACGCACAACAGTCCTGGCTTCGGAACGACGCCAAACAGCAAGGCCCGCCTGCCCTCTACGGACAGGCGGTTTTTTTGCGACAAGGGGGCGCGGCTCCCCGACATCGGCAGCTTCGCGCGATTATCTCGCGAAGGACGTCGTGAGGATATCCAGATATTCCTGGGGGAGACCTTCCGTTGCCTTGCCGACGAGGGTGGTCAACTCGTCGCCGGAAAGCGGGTTGACCGGCCGGTTGAGGGCTGCCGCTTCGCTCAGCAATCCCTCGCTCGCCATCGCCCGATCGAACGCCTCGCGCATGCATTCAAGGCGCTCGGCGGGCATGCCCGGAGGTGCGGCGATCGCACGGCCAGCCGTTATCGCATTGTCGTGCACCTCGTTTATCGGATGGAACGCGGCGTCGATCACTTCGGAAAGCGGCTTGACCTCAGGACGATCCGGAAGCCCTTGCGAGCCGAACGTCCAGAGTATCCTGGCTGCCTCTGCCTTCTCCGCCGTTTCAGCGGCGCTGAGGGACGAGACGAACAGATCGACTTCCCCCCTGACCAATGAGGGGAAGATTTCGGCCGCTGTCGAGAAGCCCGTCACGACATCGCTGTCGGTTTGGATGAAATCGGCGAGAAGCTTGATGCTGATGTATTGCGGCGAGCCGAGACCGGTCGAGCCGATACGCACTTTGCGGGTGGCCCCGATCTTCTGGACGTCCTCGAGGCTGGTGATCTCGCTTTCCGGTGCGACAACGACCGCGTCGGGCTCGCTGGAAACGCGTCCGATCCATGAAAATTCCCTGCTCTTGAAAAGAACGCCCTCGGCGCCTCCAAGTTCGGCAGCCACGATGCCGCTGATCGGGACGAGTTGGACAAGAAGACCGTCGGGTGGCGCATGGAAGGTCTGGTTTGTCGCCAGCAAACCGCCAGCGCCGGGACGGTTCACGACGATCATTGCATTGGCGCCGAGCTCCTTGCCCATATGCTTGGCGACCAGCCTGCCATAGACGTCGTAGCCTCCTCCCGCGTTGAACGGCACGATCAACTCGACGGTTTTGTCGGCAAAGAAGCTGCACGCATCCTGCGCGGACGCAGGCGCCGCGCAGGCGAACGACAATGTCACGGCCAATCCGAACGCTAGCGCTCCCGTGGTTCGACCGATACGTCCATCTCCGAAATGACAGGCTTTCATGTGGGTCCTCCCTTGAAGGCAAGTTAAACTGCAGGAATCAGTCTTCTTTTCGAATCCGGGCTTGTGCTCGCCCGGTATGTCCACGTGGTCAGGTATGCTGCGTGATGATGTCGACCAACGCCGGCTGCCCGGTCTCCGAAACCACCTTCGCGGCGCGCGCGATGGCGTCCCGTACCTGGTCCGGCTGATCGATAGGACCTTCGGCCCACCAGCCCTGCGCCCGCGCTATGCTGGCGAAATCGGGCGCCGGGCCGTCGATCTCCATGCCGATGTAGGCATTCTCAACCGGCCGTGACCGCTGCAGTGCGACGTGCTCCTGATGTGCCCAGTCATTGTAGTACGCGCGGTTGTTGACCATCACGACCAGCATCGGGATCTTGTAGTAGGCTGCCACCCACAACGTCCCGAGGTCGAACATCAGGTCGCCGTCGGGCTGCAGGTCGACCACGAGTTTGCCGGAGCCCTTGTGGGCAAGCGCGACGCCGAGCGAGATCCCGATCTGGGTCGCTGTGCCGAGGCTGTCCCCCGGATGCCGGTAATGTCTGTCGAAATCCCAGATCTTCCTGGCCCAGCCGCGCGAGGTTCCCGCCGTCAGCACCCAGTCGTAGTCCTTCACCACGTCCCACACCTCGCGGGCCAGCCGGGAGGTAGAGAGAGGGACGTCGTCGGCTACCTTGTCTGCCTCGGCCTGCCACGAATCCCACCGCTCCTTGTGCTTCGCGGCGAGTACGTCGCGGCGTCTGGCGCGCCGTTCTTCCGATCCGGGATCGGATTTGGCCTTCAGGGATCGGCACAGATCGACCAGTTGCGGCAGCGCCGAAACCGTGTCGGCAGCGACATCCAGTTCCATCGGCATCATGCGGCCGTAATCGTGCGACCAGCCGCGGATGCCCGCGAGGCTGTAACCCAGCGACATGCAGCGGGCACCCGGCGCGAGATGGGACGTGACGACGCGGGTGGCCGAGTCGACCGAACTCACCGAAACCTCGGTCTCCTTGCAATCCAGATAGAGGACCAGATCCGCTTCGGATGCGATCTTCGTGCCGGTCAGGTTCAACGGATGTCGGTTCGGGAGGTTCAGCCGCGCGCCGGTGTCGATGACGGCCGCGCCGGCGATCTCCGCCAGCTCGGGGATCAACGTAAACGCGGCCGGGTCGCGACCGGCATATCCCGCGATGATGAGCGGACGCTCCGCAGCCATCAGCGCTTCCGCCAGCTTGGCCAGCGCCGCCGGGTCGGCGCCCGCCGGTGTGGGCAGGCTGAAGGTCGCCGGATCGGGGACGATGATGTCCTCGGTCAGCTCCTGCTCTTGCAGATCCGCGTCGAGCGAGATGTAGACCGGACCGGCCGGCCCCACCTGGGCGATGTTCCATGCGCGCATCAGCGATTCCGGCGTCGCCGATACCGAGCGCGGCTCGTCGTCCCACTTGACGTAGTCGCGTACGGCGTTGCCCTGGACATTGGCGCTGTGGAACCAGTCGATGGCCGGCCGTCGGCGCGACGTGTCGGCCGGTCCCGAACCGCCCAGGAGCAGCATCGGCACCCGGTCGTGGAACGCGTAGTAGATACCCATCGTGGATTGCAGGAGACCGACCAGGTCATGCAGCGCCACGGCCATCGGCCTGCCAGTCACCTTGGCATAGCCGTGCGCGACGCCGACGGCGACCTTCTCGTGCTGGCAGCAGATCATTTCCGGCCCGCCGCCCTGCCAGTTGACCAGAGAGTCGTGCAGACCGCGGAAGGAAGCGCCCGGGTTCAGGCTGATATAGGGGATGTCGAAGGATCTCAGGACGTCGACCATGACGTCCGAGCCGTATTTCTTCTCGCTCATCGGATGAGATCCTCGGAAATGCCGGCATTGCGCATCACCGTCTTGACCTGCTCGCGCAGCAGTCCCGCCAGCGGAAGGGTTAGACGTGCCTGGTCGCCCATCTCGAGGACGATCTGCATGTCCTTGTGGGCCCAGGGAATGCGGTGCATGTCCTTCCAGTGCTCGAGCGGCCAGTTGGTACCGCTCGACATCAGAAGCGCCGGGATCAGCTTCTCGGCCGCGACGCCATGTTCGGCAGCGATCGCCAAAGCCTCGTGGTCAGCGACCAGTGCGGCCCACAGCAGCATGTTGTTCATCGCCTTGCCGACCATGCCCGCGCCGACGTCCCCGAGATGATAGATGTCCTTGCCGCATGGCTCCATCGCCGGCCGGACGCGCTCGAGAATGTCCTCGCGCCCGCCGACGAGCCAAAGCAGATAGGCTTCCTCGGCGCCGCGCTCGCCCTGGCAGACCGGCGCATCGATGAAATTTACGCCCTTGTCGGCACATCGCGCCGCCAGATTCTTTGCCTGCTGGGGCGTGATTGTGCTGGCGACCACGATGACGCTGTCCCGGGCAGCACCCGCCAACAGCCCGTCCGCTCCGCAAATCGCTTCTTCTACCTCATTGTAGAAGCCAGGCATGACGAACATGATGTCGGACATTCCCGCAAGTTCGCGCGGGGACTTCGTCGCCTTCCCGCCGACCTTTATCACGGGTTCCATCGCAGCTTCGACCGGGTCGTACATGGCGACCTGGAAACCGGCGCCGAGGATGTGACGGCACATCGGCCGACCCATTCTCCCGATGCCGACGAATCCTATGCGCGCTTTTTCGGACATTGGTACTTCTCCTTAGAGGGTGATGTGGTACTCGCCGCGATCTGCGGCGCACCGGTTTTTCCAGGGCGCCCGCCGCGCCCGTGCGATATCTCAGGCGGCATCATCTGCTCGGCAGAATGGGGATGATCCCCTCCGGAAGCGGCAGATGCAGCACGGCCACGAAGAGCAGATAGATCAGGCCCGCCGTGCCAAGCACGTATAGGAAGCAGGTCAGCCAGGACGCCTTCGCCACAACGCGCAGATAGAAAACGGTAAACACCGGCAGCGCGACCAGCAGGCCGAACAGATGGAGGCCGATGAAGAAGGCCGCGATCCACCCGATAACCGAAAGCCAGCGCCGGCCGCCGGCGCTTGCGAAGACGTCGTGCAATTCGCTTTCGTCTCCCTGCTCGTCGCTGTCGGGTCCGGATATCTCGATCGACTTTTCACCGTCCTCGGGAACGGCGATCACCTTCGACTTCGCAGCAACCGGCGCCGGCGCCGCAGGCGGGGCAAAGCCCTGGCGCAGGAGGAACACGATTCGAACGACGATCAGAATCAGCCCGGCGGCGCTGACCATGCGGGGAAAGAGCGCCGCGTTTTCGGGCCAGCGCAATGTCAACACGTACGCACCCGCCATCATAGCCAGCAGGAAAACGGTGATGGTCCATTCGGCAACGCGGTTGCCCGATGTTGCGCTGCTCATGCCGGTGCTCCCTTAAGCGTGCGACGCTTCCTGATTTCGCTTCTGATGCCCTTGTAGAAGATCAGGACGATGAGGACGGCGAAGACCATGACGATCGGGCGCTGCATCCAGGACCAACCGTAGAGAGAACTCGACAGGAACAGGTAGCGCTCGCACAGATCGCCCAGAACAACGCCGAGGAGCAGCGGCACGCGCGGCCAGTTAAACCTGAGGCACACCACGCCGATAGCGCCCGCCACCAGCATTACATAGACGTCGACGATGCTGTTGCTCTCGGAATAAGCGCCGAGCACAACGAGGATCAGCAGGATCGGCACCAGGATCGGGCCTTCGGTGAAAGTCAGGCGCGACAGGGGCTTCAGCAGCGGCAGCGCCACAATGACCACGATGATATTCGCCACGATGGCGATCCACACCATCGAGAAGGTCACGTCGAGATGGGTGGTCAGCATCTCCGGTCCCGGCGTGATGCCGGTGATCAGGAACGCGTTGAGCAGGATCGCGGCGCTGACACTGCCCGGCAGGCCGAACGCAATCATCGGGATGAGCGACGCGGAGTCCTTGGCGTTGTTGTTGCCGGCAGCCGCGAGCAGCCCCTCGATGCTTCCCTTGCCGAACTCGTCGGGCTTCTTGGACGACTGCTTGGCATGGCCGTAGGCGATGAACTGCGCCACCGAGCCGCCGACTCCGGGAATGACGCCGACGGCGGCACCAATCGCGCCGGCCTTCGCCACACACACCCAGTGCCGGAACGTGTCGAGGATACCTCGACCGACGCCGGATATATCTCGCGTAGCCGTCTTGTTGGAGATGCTGCCCTTGCTCAACATGAGCTGCAGGATTTCCGGCCCCCCGAACAGGCCGATGACGATCGGCACTATGCCCAGTCCGTCCCAGAGCTCGAGTTGACCGAAGGTGTAGCGCGGGATGCCCGCCTGGGGATCGATGCCCACCAGGGCGATCAGAACGCCGAAAGACGCCATGATCAGGCCCTTCACCATTTGCCCGTCCGACAGGGCCGCGATGAAGGTAAGCCCCACGATCGTCAGCATGAAGAATTCAGGCGGACCGAAAGCCAGGACAACTGGCCGGATGATCGGAATGGATGCCGCGAGCACGGCGGCGCCGATGACCGCGCCGAGCAACGAACTCATCAGAACGGCGCCCAGCGCGCGTCCCGCCTGCCCCTTGCGTGCCATGGGATGGCCGTCCAGCACCACGGCGGCGGACGTCGCCTCGCCAGGTATCCCGAACAGCACCGAAGTGATGTCTCCCGTCGTCGACGTGACGACCTTCATGCCGAGCAGGAAGGCGAATGCCTGGATGGGTTCCATGCCGAATGTGAAGGGAAGCATGAGCGCCATCGTGACGGCTCCACCCAGCCCCGGGAGGATGCCGACGATGAATCCGATGAAGATGCCGATCATCATCAGGCTAAGCGACCCCGGGCTTAGGACCTGAACAAGACCTGATAGGGCTGCCTCGATCATTGGGGTTTCCTGTCGGTCAGCGGGAATGGAAAGGACGGTTGGCACGCAGTTTTCGGCTGATATCAGCCCGGCCCTGTACTATTTCGTACGAAGGCGGAAAGCGCGCTTCCAGACAGACCGTTGGAACAAGGATGCTCTTGCTGCGCTGCGTTGTCACGGAACACTCCCATTGACGGATGCGCCGAAGGATACGACGCTTCAATCGACAAATCGGCGAAGGCCCGCCGGCCTTCCGGGGTTGCCCGCAACGAGCAGCCCGACCCACCGTTCCCGGCTCATGTGGCACGTCTGCGCGTGCCTGGCCCCTAGCATTATGATCCGAGATTTCACGATACAAACAAATAATTGCGCTTAATTATTCACTTTTGCCTATGGGAAGCGAGTTCGGCCATGTATGGGTGCAAAGCGCTATGCGCAGAGTGGATATATTTTCGAATGTGCGCAATTCAGCAAAATTAGTAATTTGTAGTTATGGACGATCGCGCTCTACAATTTATCAATTCAGGATAAAAGCGCCTCGGAAACGGCAAGCTGGTGATGGATCATAGGCGAAGTTTTTCACTCTCGCTCAAGACGCCCCGACAACTGCGCGGCCCGTCGCGGGTATGCTCGATCCAGCGGCCGTCGATCAGGTCATGAAGCCGCCCCCCTTCGAATATTTCCGGCCGGAGACGCTTGGCGAAGCCATCGCCATTCTCGATCGGACGGATAACGCCAAGGTGCTGGCCGGGGGGCAGTCGCTGATGGCTATGTTGAACCTGCGTTTCGTCTTCCCCGATGCACTGGTGGACATCAACAATTTGCACGACATCGCCGGAATAGACATCGACGCCAAACGTCTTCGCATTGGCGCCATGACGCGCCAGCGCCGCATCGAACTGGACGACGGCGTGTTCGAGGCAATGCCGATCTTGCGGGAGGCGCTGCAGTTGGTCGGGCATCGCCAGACGCGCAACCGCGGAACGATCGGAGGCAGCCTCTGCCATCTCGACCCAGCGTCGGAGCTGCCGACGCTGGCGCTGCTGATGGATGCGCAGATCGAGGCACACGGGCCTCATGGCGTGAGACGTATTCCCGTCCATGAATTCGTTGCGGGTTTCATGACGCCGGGTATCGCCGCGAACGAGATCGTGACCGCCGTCGAATTTCCGCTGTGGGGGCCGGCGCATGGTCATTGTTTCGTCGAATTCTCCCGACGCCACGGCGATTTCGCGGTCGCGTCCGCCGCCGTGCTCGTTGAACGGGAGGCGACCGGCAAGGTGGCTGCCATCGCCATCGCCATCGGTGGGCTCGGCTCCACGCCGCAACGTCATATCGCTGGCGAAGCTGCGCTGCTGGCAAGCCACGGCGAAACGGAAGCGATCGAGGCCGCCGTGGCGGATTTCAGCGCGCTGGAAGTCGTGGGGGATTTTCACGGCAGCGCCGACTACCGCTCGAGCGTCGCGATGGCAATGCTGCGCAAGGCACTGACCGTCGCGCTGGAGCGGGCAACCGAACGGCGGGGGCGGCTCGATGCATGACGTTGCTCTTCTGGTCAACGGCGAGCCGCGCCGGGGATCGGTGGAAGGCCGCACCACACTGGCCGATTTCCTCCGTCACGGGCTTGGCCTGACCGGCACCCATCTCGGCTGCGAGCACGGCGTTTGCGGTGTCTGCACGGTGCTGGTGGACGGCGTCAGCGTGCGCGCCTGCCTGATGCTGGCTGTCCAGGCCGACGGTGCCATCGTCGAAACCGTCGAAGGATTGGCCCGCCCCGACGGGACGCTCCACGCCTTGCAGGAAGCGTTCCGGGATACGCATGGTCTTCAGTGCGGCTTCTGCACGCCCGGCATGCTCATGACGATCGTGGAGCTGCTGCGGGAGAACCCGGCGCCGACGGAATCGGAGATCCGGGACGCCATTTCCGGCAACATATGCCGCTGTACCGGCTACCAGAGCATCGTCGACGCGGTCCTCAAGGTCGCCTCCCCGGCCGGGACGGCAGCATGACCGGCAAGGCCAACCCGAGGGTGGAAACCCATGCGGCGGTAGGGCGCTCGGTGAAGCGCCTGGAGGATCCGGCGCTTCTGACCGGCCAGGGGCGCTATCTGGACGACATCGACCTTCCGGGCATCCTGCACTGTGCCTTCGTCCGCAGCAGCCTGGCCCACGCGAAGATCGACCGTATCGACGTCGAGGACGCCAGGAGCATCGACGGTGTGCACGCAGTCCTGACGCTGGCCGACCTGCTGCCGATGCTGACGTCCGGCCGGATGCCGCTCGGCGCGAGCCCGGTTGGCGGACAAAACAGCAGCACGCCTTTCGTTTTGTCGAATCACGAGGTCGCCTATGTCGGCGAGGCGATTGTGATGGTGGTCGCCACGTCCCGCTATATCGCCGAGGACGCCGCCGCGCGCGTGATCGTAGAAATGTCGCCATTGCCGGCGGTGACGGATGCGGTGGCGGCGATGGACGACGCCGGCCCCGTCGTGCGGACCGAACTCAAGTCCAACGTGATGAGCACGTTCAATGTCGGCTACGGCGACGTCGACGATGCCTTCGCACAGGCGGCTCACATATTCTCGGACTATCTCTCCCAGCATCGCGGCTGCGGCCATTCGATGGAGGGGCGCGGCGTGCTCGCCGAGTACAGGCCCGACCACGAACTATGTGTGTGGTCATCGACCCAGATGCCGCACGACCTCTACTACATGCTCCAGACCATGCTCGGGATGAACCAGGACGAACTCCGTGTCATAACCCCGGACGTCGGCGGCGGCTTCGGCCCGAAATATTGCCTATATCCCGAGGAGATCGCAGTCCCCGCCGCGGCCCGGCTGTTGAAGCGCAACCTCAAATGGATCGAGGACCGGCGGGAAACCTTCATCTCCTCCGTCCAGGAGCGTGACCAGTACTGGACGGTCGAGGTTGCGGTAGACGCCGAGGCGCGCCTTTTGGGCATTCGCGGCATGCTTGTCCACGACCAGGGTGCCTATGCGCCAAAGCCGGTCAACCTGCCCTATAATTCCGCCACCTCCATGACCGGACCCTACATGCTGCCGGCCTACAGCATGGATGTGCACGTTGTGCATACGAACAAGGTCCCGGTCTCGTCGGTGCGCGGCGCGGGCTACCCGCAGGCGGTCTTCGCGATCGAGCGGACGATGGACCTGATCGCGGTCAAGCTCGGCCTCGACCGTGCCGAAGTGCGGCGACGCAACCTCATTCCGCCCGAGAAGATGCCCTACACGAAAAAGCTCAAGGCGCGCTCGGGTGCTGCGATGGTCTATGACAGCGGCGACTACCCGGCTTCCCAGGCCGAAGCGTTGGCCGCTGCCGGCTGGGACGGTTTCCCCGAACGCCAGAGACAGGCTCTCGCCGACGGCCGCTACATCGGGATCGGCATCGCCAACGCCGTCAAGGGCACGGGCCGCGGCCCGTTCGAGAGTGGTGTCGTGCGCGTCGGCCAGAACGGCAAGGTGAGCATCTTCACCGGCGCCACGGCGATGGGCCAGGGTCTCTCCACGGCGCTTGCGCAGATTTGTGCCGACGAACTCTCCGTCGCGCCCGAAGACATCACGGTGATTGCCGGCGATACGTCCAAGACACCGTTCGGGCTGGGCGGCTTTGCGAGCCGGCAGTTGGTAACCGCGGGATCCTCGGTGCAACTGGCCGCCAGGTCGGTCGCCGGCAAGGCGATAGGGGCGGCGGCGACGATCCTTGGGGTTCCGGAGGACCAGCTTGAACTGCGCGACGGCCTGGTGCGCGTGCGCGACGGCAACCGTACGATCGCACTCGGCGAACTGGCGCGTATCCTGCGCGGCGCGCCCGGCTATGCGTTTCCCGCCGGCGTCGAGCCCGGGCTGGAGGCCAGCGTGCAATGGCGCACCGACGCGCTCGCCTATGCAAATGCCTGCCATGTCGCGGAAGTCGAGGTGGATCCGGATCTCGGCCATGTCGCCTTGAAGAGATACATCGCCCTGAACGACTCCGGCCGCATGATCAACCCGATGATCGTGGAGGGCCAGGTGCATGGCGGCGTCGTCCACGGTATCGGCAACGCGCTCTACGAACTCATGGGCTACGACGGCGACGGCCAGCCGCTGACGACCACGTTCCAGGACTATCTCCTGGTCACCGCGACCGAACTGCCGAAGATCGAGACCATTTACCGCGAAACGGTCTCGCCGGCCAACCCGCTCGGGGCCAAAGGCGTCGGCGAAACCGGCACGATTCCCGCTGCGGCGGCGATCATCTCGGCAGTGGAGAATGCGCTTTCGCCCCTCGGCATCCGAATCTCGCAAACGCCGGTCACACCGGAAATTCTGTTCAACATCATCCGGGACGCACGCCGCAAGGACATGGCGCCGGCCACTTAGACTAGGAAACGATATGCCGAAGAAACTGGAACTGACCCTCGCCTGTGGTGACTACGAGATCGTGAGGCCGTTGAAAGAGGGCCTCGTCAGGCCCGACGGGATAGAGCTCAACATTCTTACCAAAGCGGATTCGGCGACCAGGCACTGGCGCTTCCTGCGCGGCGAGTACGACATCGCCGAATGCTCCGCCTCCTCCTATATCGCCGCGCGCGACCGAGACCTGCCGTTCGTCGCGCTGCCCGTGTTCCTGCACCGACGGTTCCGCCACGGCTTTATCTTCACCAGCACCAAGAACAACATCACGAAGCCGACCGACCTGATCGGCAAGAAGGTTGGCGTCAAGTTCTATCTCGTGACGGCGACGCTCTGGCTACGCGGCATCCTCGAGAATGAATACGGTGTCCCGCACAAGTCGATCGAATGGTACGCCGAACTGGACGAGGACCTGGCTTTCACGCCGCCGGCCGACCTCAAGCTCCATCGCCTGCCCGACGACAAATCGCTCTCCAACATGCTTGCCGAGGGAGAGCTCGATGCCGTACTCCACCCCGACATCATCGAGCCTATCATGAAGAAGGACCCGCGTGTCGGGCGTCTCTTCCCGGACTACAAGGCGGAGGAGCAGCGCTACTACGATAAGACCGGCATCTTCCCGATCATGCACGTGCTTGGCCTGAAGAAGGAACTGGTGGAAGAGCATCCCTGGGTGGTCCCGAACCTCTACCAGGCGTTCGAGGAATCGAAGGCAATGGCGATGCAGCGGATGCGCAATCCCCGTATGGTGCCGTTGGCCTGGTACCAGGAGGCATGGGAAGAGCAGGAGGAACTGCTTGGACCGGATCCGTGGGAATATGGCTTGTCCGAGGCCAACCGGAAGAACTTCGAGACGCTTGTAGGCTATTCCCACCAACAGGGCGTCATCAGCCGCCGCATCCCGCTAGATGAATTGTTCCTGCCGGTGTCGCAGGGCCGCAAGCGCGGCAAGTTCAGTTTCTGAACTGTCAGCTCTCGACGGAGACGACCATGGAAATCAAGAACAGCTTCGAGATGCCGCTGCCCCCGGACGAGGCATGGGGAGTGCTGTTGGACATCCCACGCATTGCGGCGTGCATGCCGGGCGCCGAACTGACCGGCCAGACGCCGGACGGCACCTATGAAGGCAAGGTGTCGGTGCGGCTCGGGCCTGTCGCACTCTCCTTCAGCGGAACCGCCAAGTTCATCGAGCGGGACGATGCTGCCAGGCGCGCGAAGGTCCAGGCGCAGGGGTCGGACCAGAAGGGCCGGGGTGCGGCGAGCGCCCTGGTGACCTTCCAGCTGTCGCCCAGCCAGCACGGGTCGCGCGTCGACATCACGACGGACGTCACGCTGTCCGGACTTGTCGCCCAGTACGGGCGCGGCGCCGGGGTGATCCAGGGTGTTGCGAACGAGATCTGTCGTCTGTTCGCCGAAAATTTGCGCGCTACCGTCGCCGCGCCGGCCGCCGGCTCGACCGCTGCCCCGCAAGCCGCATCGGCCCCGCAGGCCGCCAAGCCGATAGGCGGACTAGGGTTGATGTTCCGGGTCCTGTGGCAAAGCATAAGCCGGCTCTGGACGCGTTCCTGATCATACCGCCTGCCTCGGCAGGCGCTACAGCGCCTTCGCGCCGTGGATCTCGCCGGACGACTTGATCGTCGACATCAGTATTTTCAGCATCCGCTGCGTGTTGGGCGAATGCGAGCGTAGGTGCCTCGTGATGAGGCAGATTTCCCGCTTCACGCTCGGCTGGTGCAGTTCCCTGAACCCGAAGGCGTCTAGCAGGCCGCTCTGTGCAGCGAGTTCCGGCAGCACGGAGATTTTCCCTCCGAGCTGCAGCAGAGCGCTGAGCGACGTCGTGCTGGAGGCCTGATCCAGGCTGTCCGGCTTGGCGAAGCCGTTGAGTTCGGGATGGCGCGCCAGGGTCGCGCCGATCCCGGTGTCTTCCGTCAACCCGATATAGGAATAGGCCTTGATGTCGGCCCATGTCAGGTCGCCTGTCCTCGATGCAAGTTCGTGGTCGCGCGGGAAGACAACACCATATGCGTCGGAAAGCACGGGCATATAGTCGAGATCAGGGAAACTGTTCAGCCGGCTTGACAGACCGAAGTCGACGTCGCCGTCGAGGACCGCGCGCTCGATCTTGTCCGATCCTTGGTCGTAGACCGAGATCGAAACGTCAGGATAGTGCTGGCGGAAGGACTTGAGTGTCGGAGCCAGCACATGAGTCATCATCGATGGCGCAACGGCGATCTTGATGTGCCCGCGCTGGCTTTTCGAGGCGGCTTCCAGATCCGCGACGGCGTTGTCGAAGTCCCTGAGCACCCGCTCCGCGACGGTCTTGAACCAGACGGCGTCGCGGGTCAGTTCGACCCGGCGTGTCGTGCGGTCGAACAGCTTCAGTCCGACAGCCTCCTCGAACTGCTTGATGGTCGCGGTCAGGGACGACTGGGTCTGGAAGAGACGGTTCGCGGCGAGCGTGAATGATCCGGTGTCGGCCACGGCGACGAAGCATCGTAGATGCCTGAGTTTTATCCCTGCGACCATGCCTACGCTGCGCTCTCAACCTGTTGCCTGAGGAGTTCGACTATGGAGCAAAGCCGGTTGACCGTCAAAGCGCGGCCTCCCGTTCGAGACGTTGCCTGAAGATGTCCCATACCTCCGGATTCACCGGCCGCGCCGGGCGATGGCCCCGCAGCAGGTCGATCACCTGATTGGCAGCTTCCAGCGCCGTGCTGCTCCGCGCTTCCTGAGTAACTCCCGCCGTGTGCCAGGTCGCGATGACGTTGTCCGACGCAAGAAGCGGATGGTCGAGCGGTGGCGGCTCCCGATCCCAGACATCGACGGCCGCTCCGGCGAGCTTTCCTGAAGCGAGCGCGGCTGCCAGCGCGGGCTCGTCGTGAATCCCGCCGCGCGCGGTGGTGATGAAGAAGCTGCCGTTGCGCATCCGCGCGAACGCCGATGCTCCCATCATCCCGGCGGTCTCCGAAGTGCGCGGACAATGCAGTGATATGAAGTCGGCCTCGGCAAGCAGCGCGTCGAAAGAGCGCCCCGAGGCGCCGCGCCTTTCGATCTCCGCTGCGGAAAGATACGGGTCGAAGGCGATCACGTCCATGCCGAAGGCGTTCGCAAGAGTTGCAACGCGCGTACCGATATGGCCGATGCCGACAAGGCCGAGCACCTTGCCGGATATGTCGCGGCCCATCAGGTCCTCACGTGCGAAGCCTCGCTCGCGTCTCAGCCTGCGATCGGAATGGAGGAGCCGCCGCGACAGTGCCAGGATGACGCCAAGCGTATGTTCGGCGACCGCCGCCGCATTGATGCCGGCCTGGTTGACCACCAGGACGCCGGCAGCGGAACAAGCCGAGGCATCGACCGTGTCGTGGCCCGCGCCGCTGGTCGATACGCACAGCAGCGAGGGGCAGCGCCGGATCAATCGCTCGTCGGCCATGAGGCTCTGCGGGACATCGCCCCGGGTCGACGATATCTGGTAGACGTGAGCCTTAGACAGTTGCGCCATCGTGGCCGCGATGTCGGACCTGCTGCAGGTGACCAGATCGATGTCGGGCTCCAGTTCGAAGCGCTCCGCCATCGCGCCGTCGTACCAGGTGTCGAGCCGGGCCACGGTAAGCCGCTTCGTCATGAAGAAACCTCTCGCGAAGAAGAATAGCTAAAGACCATGTATTCGCCGCGCCTTCGGCCAGAGGAATACCACCACGAGGACGAACAGGCCCGCGGCCGCGCCAATCAGGTGCTGAAGCCCGAGCCATTCGGCAAGCACGCCGATGATGAAAGCGCCGAGCGCCGGCGCGGCGCGGAACATCAACAGGTACAGTGCGATCGTCCGGCCCCGCATGTCCGGCGCGCTGATCGTCTGGACCGTGGTCTGCATGCTGATGTTGCAAACCACGTGAAAGAGGCCGGCCAGACCTATCGTGACCACGGCGAACCACAATTGCACTGAAAAAGCGAAGGCGACGAGCACGATGCCGATGGACAGCCCAGACACGAAAGCAAGCCGCAGGAGCAACGCGTCGCCTTGTGGCCTCAACAGCCACACCGCTCCGACGATCGCGCCGACCCCTTGGGCGATCATCAGCAATGCGAGGGTTCCCGGGCCGCCCTGGAAGGGGCCACCCGCAATGGCAGGCAGCATTTCGGCGAAGGGCCGTGCGAGAAGCGAAAACGCGCCGACAAGCAGGAATATGATCGCGATGCGCTTGTCGTTGCGGACATAGCTGAAGCCTGTGGCGATGTCGCTGCCCAGCGATACGTGCTTTTTGCCCGCGCGCGGCTGATGGATGGATACGCGCAGATAGCGCACGACGCACAGCATGGTTGCATAGAGGACGATGTTGATCAGGAAGACATCGGCCACGGAATGGTTGAGCATGATGATGCCGGCGACGGCCGGACCGACGATGCGTCCCAGATTGGCGGCGACCGAGTTCGCCGCGATCACCTGCCCCATCTTGCCGGGTTGCGCTAGAGAGCTGATGACGACGATCCGAACGGGCTGGTTGAAGCCCTGGACGCAGGCGTCGAAGATCGCCCATGACAGGAGCAGCCATGCGTTGATCAGGCCGGACGTGATCAGCCAGACCAGCACCAGGGCGTTGGCGATCAACGCGCATTGCGTGAACTGGATCAAACGGTAGGGGTTGGTCCGGTCCGTCACCGCGCCGGCCAGAGGACCAACGACCACCGCCGCGAAAAAGTCGGAGAGGGCGACGGCTCCTACCCAGGCCGGGGAATGCGTCATCTCCCAGACCAGCCACCCAACCGCCGTCTTCTGCATCCACGTGCCGACGAAAGTCGAGAATTGCGCGACCGAGAACGTGACGAAATCCCACCGACCAGGCGGAGGTTTTTGGATCTGATCTTGTTCAGCCGTCGTCATGCGTCCTTCGGCTCTGACAATCCGGCCGGCGCCAAAGTGATCGGGCAGTCGAGTGAAAAGGTCCCAGAGGCCTTCCACACCGTAAGGGCGGCGTTTCTTACAAACAAACAATAAAATCTCTTTGTTTAATCTCCAAAAATCATAAATAGCCAAAAGCCGGATTTATCATTCACATGCATTAATAAGGCCCAATTAGTCATTTGTTGGCTGAAAAATCGGCTTGTAATGTTGCTCCGGTTGAGAATGAGGGACGAGGCGATGGCCGCGACGATGAGGGTAATGGCGCTGCGCCAACATGGCGGCCCCGAGGTTTTGCAGCAGGAGAGTTGGCCCGTTCCTGCGCCGGAAGAAAACCAGGCGCTCGTCGAGATCAAGGCGTGCGGCCTCAACTATATGGACGTCTTCGTCACGCGTGGCATGCCTGATATGCCGACGACCATGCCGCGCATTCCGGGCGGTGACATCGTCGGTATCGTGCGCGAGGTCGGCTCGGGCGTCTCGTCGGACTGGGTGGGCAAGCGCGTGGTTCTCTTTCCGCGCTTTCCCAAGGGCGGCGTGCTCGGCGAGAACGGCAATGGCGGCCTTTGCGAATTCATCGCGGTGGACCAATCCCACCTGATCGAAATTCCGGACAATGTCAGCTTCGAGGACGCCGCGGCGTTGCCGATCGCCTACGGAACCTCGCATCGCATGCTGTTCACTCGTGGCGGCGTCAAGGCAGGCGAGAAGGTCCTCGTGCTCGGTGCGAGCGGCGGCGTCGGCGTTTCCTGCGTCCAGTTCGCCAAGATGGTCGGGGCGGAAGTCTATGCCTGCACCAGCAGCGAGGAGAAGGGCCGCCGCCTGAAGGAGATCGGCGCCGACCACATCATCAATTATGTCGAAACGCCTGAGTTCTCGAAGGCCGTCTGGGCTGCTACGGGAAAGAAGGGCGTCGACGTCGCCATCAACTTCACCGGCGGCGACACGTGGATTCAAACGCAGCGTTGCATGGCCGTCGGCGGCCGTATCCTGACCTGCGGCTCCACTGTCGGTCATCTTTGCGAGATCGACATCCGCTTTGTCTGGCATCGCGAGACCGAGATCATCGGATCCCGGGCCTATGTGCCGGACGACATCCGCGCCTGCCTCGACCACGTCGCCTCCGGCGCAATCAAGCCGGTCATCGAGACGGTGCTGCCGCTTGAACGCGCTTCGGAGGGAGTGCGCATGCTGGACACGCGGGGCGTATTCGGCAAGGTCATCGTCACGCCATGAGCGCACCGGTCAAGAACCTCGGCATGATCGGCGCGGCCTTCCGCGACGAGGACCGTCCTGCCATTATCGACCTCTACGACCCCCAAGCGCCGCGCACCTTCAGCTACCGCGAATACAATTCTGCATGTGACGCGGTTGCGCGCGGCTTGATCGCAAAGGGCCTGGGCAAGGGCGACCGCGTCGGAATCCTCTCCTCCAACCGGGCGGAATTCCTCCATATATTCTATGGCGCCATGCGCGCCGGCATCGTGCCGGTCTGCCTCGGCATCCAGTTGCCGCGCGAGACGATCGAATGGATCACAGCGGACGCCGGCTTGAAACTGGTGTTCAGCGAGGCTGCACTTGGCCACCTGCTGCCGGACGGCATAGAAATCGTGCAGATCGACGGTGATGGCCAGAGTGGGCTGGCGGCGCTGATACGGCCCGGCCCGTTCGAGCCTTTCGTCCCGCAGGGAGACGACGTGGCCTTCCAGCCCTATACGTCCGGATCGACCGGGCGTCCCAAGGGCGTCCTGCTGTCGCATCGCGCTCATTCCTGGGTTGCGGAGACGATCTCGCGCGATCGCGACTTTTCGCCCGCCGACCGCATGATCGTGGC
>JALYWP010000174.1 GCA_030852655.1 Pseudomonadota bacterium
GCCTTGCGCCGTATGACCCAGCGCCTCGTATTGGTGGGCGGGAGGTCTGCTATGGTCAACGGACTGCCGTCCGGGCCAATCACATATTTGACGCGCGGTCTAATCAGATCGGTCATCTTACTCTCTACACACAACCACAACGCTACAGACGCAATGGCCGTCACAATAGCGCCACAGCTTTAAAAATTGCCTAAGCCTTCCCTAATGGGTAAGTAACGATCCTGAATCAGCCGTTAGGAAATTCGGTTGGATTTAACGGATCGCGCCATCTGCTTTGGGGCGAAACGGCGCAGCCGATATATTGGCGCTGCGGTTGGGCTTGGCCTATATTAGCACCGTCGCCATCGGCCCCGGCACGCAACGGAACAGAAAACGATGAACAGCCTCGACCTTCCGGGAAGGCCCGAAGAAACCCGCGTCGTCGTGGCGATGTCGGGCGGCGTCGATTCGTCGGTGGTGGCCGGCCTGCTGAAGCGCGAAGGCTTTGACGTCATCGGTATGACGCTGCAGCTATACGACCACGGCGCGGCGGCCCACCGCGCCGGTTCGTGCTGCGCCGGACAGGACATCGACGATGCACGCCGCGTCGCCGAGACGCTCGGCATTCCACATTACGTGCTCAATTACGAAGAGCGTTTCCGCAAGGCGGTCATCGATCCGTTCGCTGCCAGCTATGTCGCCGGCGAGACGCCGATTCCCTGCGTGTCCTGCAACCAGACCGTCAAATTCGCCGACCTCTTGACGACCGCGCAGGAACTCGGCGCTGATGCGCTCGCCACCGGCCACTATATCCGCAGCCGGGCCAACGGTGCACATCGCGCGCTCTACCGCCCGGTCGACGCCGAACGCGACCAGAGCTATTTCCTCTTCGCCACCACCCAGGCGCAGATTGACTATCTGCGTTTCCCGCTCGGCGGTATGCCGAAGCCGGCGGTCCGCGCAATGGCCGAGGAGATGGGACTCGCCGTGGCCGCCAAGGCCGACAGCCAGGACATCTGCTTCGTGCCGCAAGGCAAGTATTCCGACATTATCGCCAAGCTTAGGCCGGCCGCTGCCAATCCCGGCGACATCGTACACATAGATGGTCGCGTGCTCGGCCGCCACGACGGCATATTGCACTATACGATCGGTCAGCGACGCGGCATCGGCGTGGCGGCGGGCGAACCGCTCTACGTCGTGCATCTCGACGCCGAGCGCGCGCGCGTCGTCGTCGGCCCGCGCGAAGCGCTGGAGACGCACAAGATCTACCTGCGCGATGTGAACTGGCTGGGCGACAGTCTACTTTCCGATATCCCGCCCGAAGGCGTAGACCTGTTCGCAAAGGTCCGTTCGACGCGCCCTCCCCGGCCCGCCGTGCTTCATCGTACGGGCAGCGCCGTCTGGGTGGAACTCGGCGAAGGCGAAACCGGCATCGCGCCGGGTCAGGCCTGCGTTCTCTATGGCGACGATGGCAATGACGCGCGCGTCTATGGCGGAGGCTTCATCGAGCGTTCCGAGCGCGGCAAGGAGGCCGAAGCCATGCTGTCGCGCTTGGCTTCGGTGCCGGCGACCATTCCCGCGGAATAAGGGCTCAAGCAGTTTTCAGACATGGACGACGGTGCCGGCGGTCAATATCCGCAACACCATGATCGCCTCTTCGCCATCGGTCATTGGCGCGTTACGCGTTTCGATGCAGTGGAGAAAATGTTCGAGTTCGCGGGTCAGCGGCATGCCCTGATCAACGGTGACATACGATGGTTCGTTGGCGGTGAAGGCCCACTGGCCGCTGTCCTGCCACACCGCATGGCGGTAGACGGCGAGCTTCCTCTCCCACGGCTCGACATCGTCGAACACCGCCATCGCCTTGGTGCCGACGACCGTCAGCCGCCGCTCGCGATACGGATTGAGCCGTGAGGTGAAGAGATGGCCGCGCACGCCGTTGGGAAAACGCATGTGGAGATGTGCGAAGTCCGACAGGCGGTCGAGCAGCGCGGCACCCTCTCCGCGCACCTCGACGGGAGCGATGCCGGTGATGGCGAGGATCATCGACAGATCATGCGGCGCCAAGTCCCACAGCGCATCGTTCTCGGTGTGGAACTTGCCGAGGCCCAGCCGGTGTGAGTGGATGTATTTCACCTCGCCGAGTTCACCGGCGTCGATCAGTTCCTTCAGCTTCTCGAAGGCCGGATGGAAGCGCAGCACGTGACCGACCATGAAAAGCCGCGAATTTGCCTCAGCAGCAGCCACCGCGCGCTCTCCGTCGGCGACCGTCAGCGCGATCGGCTTCTCGACCAGCACGTCCTTGCCGGCCTCGACCGCGCGAACCGCCGCGTCGGCATGGAACTGCGGCGGCAGCGCCATGACGATGGCGTCGATGTCGCTGCGGCCGAACAATGCATCGGGCTCGATGGCGAGGCATTCCTGCTCGCTGGCGAAACCTTCCGCCCGGGCGCGATTGGCGTCGGAGACGGCATGAAGCGCACCGAGCGCCTTCAGCGTGCGGATGTGGTTCGAGCCCCAGTATCCGCATCCAAGGACTGCTATGCGCGGTTTCATCACTTGCCAGCTCAGGAATCGTGACGGACACATAACGGGGCACCGAAGCGAACTCAAGCCGGATGCCGGAGACGGCGAAGGGCATGTCGGCGAGGGCCTTGTCGAGGAAGGCGGCAGCGAAGCTTGCGGGCGGCCCGCCACGCCCGCGACGGTCCACCTTGCCACCGGGCAATAGGCGTGGAGTGCGTGACGGCCTGGCCGAGCCAGCGCGACGGGGACGGTGTCGACTGGACGAGTTGTCCGGGAATGGTGGATTTGAGGCCGCTGCGTTGGGTTACGACCACCTTGCCGGAACTTTTCGATCGATGATGGCTTGTGGAGCGTAGGCTCACGGAAACGGAGAGCCAGCGCACCTCATACCTCATCGAAGGGAAAATCCCATGGCAAAAGAGAAGACGCTAGACGACCTGTTCCTAGATACCGTCAAGGACATCTACTACGCGGAGCGAAAGATCCTGAAAGCTCTCCCCAAGATGGCCCGCGCGGCAACGTCGCCCGATCTAAAGGCGGCCTTCGAAAAGCATAAGGAGGAAACCGAAGGGCACGTGGAGCGCCTGCAGCAAGTTTTCGAAATCCTCGGGAAGCGCGCGCAAGGCAAGACCTGCCCGGCCATCGACGGCATCATCGAGGAGGGGGAAGAGATTATGGAAGAGTTCAAGGGTACCCCGGCGCTCGATGCAGGCCTCATCTCAGCGGCGCAGGCTGTCGAACACTACGAAATCACTCGCTACGGCACGTTGAAGCGCTGGGCTGATGTCCTTGGCATGGCAGACGCCGGCAAGCTCTTCGAGCAAACGCTTGACGAAGAGTCGATGACCGACGAGGCGTTGACCGGGCTGGCAGATACATCCGCCAACGAAATGGCGAAGGCCGCGTGAGCCAGAAGGCCGGCCATCGAGAACTCTTTGGCCGGTCTTCCCACCACGCTGTCGAAATCGTTGCAGCAGCAATGCCCTCGACATCGATAAAAGACTGAATACGACCCGAAGCTCGGGTTATTCTCGGTATGGTTCGTGGCCAGGGGCAAGCATTTACGACTACGAGGCCGTTTCTGAAATCTATTCCGGTTTCCGAAGCGCGTTTGCGAAGGGCCGGTACTTCAACGAAAATATCCGCGACCATTTCCGGTATCGCCAGGTATCCAATGGATAGGCCGCCCGATCGCGCCGGGATATGCCCGGCACCCTCCAAGACCGTAAGGGCCATGCGTTGGGGTCAACGCCAATCCCGCAGAATCCGCCGCCTCCGCCACTTCGACCTCCTCGCTAAAGCGGGAATGATAGAGCTCCATCAGTGCGTCATGCGTCTGATCTGCGGAACTACCCGGCGCCGGTGACCATGACCGTCCGGTAGCCTCGGTCGACTGATCGCGTCTGACTGGTTTGAACCAGGTACAGTCTTTTTCCAGCACCACCAGGTCTTCGCTAGGAGCAAGCAATTCCTGGGACTGACCGTCAGCAACAACAAGATATGTTTGAATCGCCGAACATACTGCGGGTTCGCGTTTCAAACCGCCCTTACCCTGCATACTCCCTTGTGAGGGCGAGGCGTCACCGAACCATCGCCGTACGGGGGGTTGGCCTCGTGCCTGTTTAGGTCGCGAGCGTCCTCCACGCCGAGATAGGGTCGGTCGTGCTCGGCGAGGCCTCGGCGGAACTTTGAAGAGTCCCAACCCGTTGGAAAGGAGCGATACCACAAAGGAGATGAGCGATGACGGAGAAGCGTGAACTAATCGAACCGAACCCAGGCGACAAACGGTACGTCCGGCGAGACGACAATGGGCGGTTCAAGGAAGTCGAAGATGTCGGCCGGAGCCATGCCCAGGACCAACAGCGTCAGGCGAAACACGACGCGAAGCCGGGACAGGGCGATCGAGGTGATCGGAAGAAATAGGACAGCGATGGGGCCGTCTTCATCGAGGCGGGAATGACCCATCCGTTCTTCACGGTGGGCCACTCGAACCGCACCATCAACGAGTTCCTCGATATGTTGCGCGACGCGGGCATCGCAATGGTTGCTGATGTCCGTCGACTCCCCGGATCGCGAGCGTACCCGCAGTACGATGGCAACCTGCTGGCCGGCTCTCTAGCCGAGGTGCAAATCGGTTACGAGTTGCTGTCCGCGCTGGGAGGACGTCGCAGCAAAGTAGACGGGGTTCCGCCCGAGACGAACGCCGCCTGGCGAAACCGTAGCTT
>JALYWP010000176.1 GCA_030852655.1 Pseudomonadota bacterium
TCTCCAACCTCGCCAAGAGCGTGACCGTCATCCATCGCCGCGGCGAGTTCCGCGCCGAGCGCATCCTGCAGGAGCGCCTTTTCCGCAAGGAGAACATCAAGGTGATGTGGGATACAACGGTTGACGAGATCACCGGCAACCCCGGCAAGGCGCCGCTGCCGCCGTCCGCCAATGGACTGGTGCTGCGTAACGTCCACACCGGCGCAGTTTCCCGGCTGCCCATCGACGGCGTGTTCGTGGCCATCGGCCACGCGCCGGCGGTCGAGCTTTTTGTCGGAAAGTTGAAGCAGAAGTCGAACGGTTATCTGTGGACAGAGCCGGGTTCGACCCGTACTGACGTGCCCGGTGTCTTCGCCGCCGGGGACGTGACGGACGACGTCTACAGGCAGGCGGTGACCGCGGCCGGACTTGGCTGCATGGCCGCGCTTGAGGCCGAAAAATATCTCGCCGGCATAGAGGCGCATCGCGAAGCGGCGGAATAGCAGAGCAGACCGGCGCATAAGCCGGCTGACGAGGGGAAGTGATGAGTCTCGATTGGGACAAGCTACGCGTGTTTCACGCCGCGGCGGAGGCGGGGTCGTTCACCCATGCCGCAGAAACGCTGCGCCTGTCCCAGTCGGCCATCTCCCGTCAGGTCAGCGCGCTCGAGCATGATGTCGGCGTGCCGCTCTTCCACCGCCATGCGCGCGGGCTGGTGCTGACCGAGCAGGGCGAGATGCTGTTCCGCACGGCGCACGACGTGCTGATGAAGCTCGAGGCCATCAAGACCCGCCTCAAGGAGGCCAAGGACCGGCCTTCCGGTATCCTGCGGGTGACCACGACGGTGGGCCTGGGCGCCGGCTGGCTGACCGAGCGGCTGCACGAATTCACCGACCTGTATCCTGAGATCAGCCTGCAGCTCATTCTCGCCAACGAGGAGCTGGACCTCACCATGCGACAGGCCGATTGCGCGATACGCCTGCGCCAGCCGCAACAACCCGATCTCATCCAGCGGCGGCTGTTCACGGTGCATTTCCACCTCTACGCCTCGCCCTCCTACCTGGTGAAGCACGGCAAGCCGGAAAGCATAAACGATCTCAAGAACCACCGCATCGTTACCTTCGGCGTGCCGGTGCCAGCCCATCTCAGCGAGCTCAACTGGCTGGAAACGGTGGGCGGCGACTTCGAGAGCGGCCAGCGCATCGCGACCCTGCAGATCAACGATCTCCTGTCGATCCGCCGGGCGGTGGAGACGGGAGTCGGCATCGCCATGCTTCCGGACTACCTTATCGAGGAGGATTCAGGCCTCGTGCAATTGCTCCCCTCGACGGAAGTGCCGTCCTTCGACACCTATTTCGCCTATCCGGAAGCGATGAAGGACCAGGCGAAACTGCACGCGTTTCGCGATTTCGTCATATCCAAGGCGCGCAGCTGGTCTTACTGAACATTTGTTCGCTGTGCCACAGACATGTGCTTTTTGCATGGGAGCTTTGCGCCTTCCCTGCTTGTTTTGTGAGCAGGGAGAGCACATATAACAATCATCTCTCGGGCGCGTTCTCCTCCCATTAGCGCCCTTGAGTGTTCCCCTCTGGAGGTTCGCCTTTACTGGCAACTCCATCAACTTAGCCGGATCAGCTTGATCCGGCTTTTTTGTTGCCTGTAGCCGTTCTGCCCTTGTTTCAGGCGTCCGGCGGCGGTGCCTGATTTTAAGGCAGGCCGGCCACGATCACATGTAGAGCGTCGCCGGGTCCATGCCGGCGTAGAGCTCCGCCACTTCCGCGCCATAGCCGTTGAAGAGTTGCGTTGGAACCACGTCGCTGGTTCCGAGCACGCGTTCCATCGCCTGGCTCCAGCGCGGATGCGGAACTTCGGGGTTAACATTTGCCCAGAAGCCGTATTCCGATGGTTGTATCGCTTCCCACAGGCCGACCGGCCGCTCTTCCACGAAGGAAATCCTGCGGATCGACTTGATCGACTTGAAACCGTATTTCCACGGCAGATGCAGGCGGAGCGGCGCGCCGTGCTGCTTGGCGACAGGCTTGTCGTAGGCGCCTGTGACGATGAAGGCGAGGTCGTTCGCCGCCTCCGCCATGGTCACGCCCTCTATATAGGGCCAGGGGTAGAGGAAGCTGTTCTGGCCATCGGCCATGTCGGGGTCGAGGAAGGTTTCGAAGCGGACGAACTTCGCCGAGGCCTGCGGCTTTGCCATGGCGACCAGCGATTTGAGCGGGAAGCCGGCCCAGGGGACGGTCATCGACCAGGCCTCGACGCAGCGGTGCCGGTAGAGGCGCGTCTCCAGCGGAATCTTGCGTACCAGATCGTCGAAGGCGATGGTGAAGGGCTTTTCGACGAGCCCGTCGATGGCGATCTCCCAGGGCCGGATCACCAGATTCTGCGCGTTGGCGGCGATGTCCTTGGCTGTCCCGAACTCGTAGAAATTGTTGTAGTGGCCGTTGACCTCCTCGGGCGTGACCGGCCGCTCGATCTTGTAGGCATCGTTCTTTTTCGCCGGGTAGAGATCGGCGGTCGGATCGGATTCTTGCGCGCCTGCGGCACGGGGCAGGGCAATAAGCGACGCTGCCGTCGCCATGCCCAGTCCTATACTTTTCAGGATTGTCCGCCGGTTGAGGAAAACCGGCTCCGGCGTGGCGAACCGCTCGGCGATTTCCCACTGATTGCGGCGGTGAATGGAAAACATGGAAGTCCTCCTGGACTTTTCAGGTCCATGCTTGCGCCTGGCAGGCGGCGAGATCAATTCATACCGGATCACGTTTGCGTGCCGAAGATCGAGGCCGGACGTTCGCCCGGCCGCGATCTCGCGACGGTATGAAGGCGGTCAGGCCGCCTTGCCGTCCGCGCTCGCGTTCATCACCTGGTCGGCAAGCCGCCCCGTAAGCTCGGCCATGTGGTCGAACGTCGCCGTGTAGCTGGCGACGCCGGCGGTCGCCGAGCGCAGCTCGATGACGAGGTCGCCGATCTCCGATTGCGGCATGGTCGCCTCGACCACGTCCCATCCCGGCCAGCCGGGGCGCGCGTCGTAGCCGAGAATCTGGCCGCGGCGCTGCGGGACGATGCCGGTGATCTTTGCGGTCGCCTCGGACGGCGTCGCGATCTCGACCTTCATGATCGGTTCGAGAAGCACCGGCGAGCATTGCGCCATGCCTTCCTTCATGCCGATGCGCGCCGCCATCTGGAACGCCATGTCGGAGGAATCGACGGCATGATAGGAGCCGTCCGACAGATTGACGGCAATGTCGACCACTGGAAAACCGAGCGGGCCGGATTTGAGATAATCGCGGATGCCGGTCTCGACCGACTGGATATACTGCTTGGGCACCACGCCGCCGGTGATCGTGTCGGTGAACTGGAAGCCAGATCCGCGTGGCAGCGGCTTTATGTCGATCACCACGTCGCCGAACTGGCCGTGCCCGCCCGACTGCTTCTTGTGGCGGCCGCGCTGGGTGATGCCCTTGCGGATCGTCTCGCGATAGGGAACCGCCGGCGGATGAACCTCGATCGGGATCTGGTTCTTGCCTTCCAACCGCTCCACGGTGACGCGCAAATGCATTTCGCCATGTCCCGAAAGCACCGTCTCGCCGGAATCCTGGTTGTGGTGCAGCGTGAGCGAGGGGTCCTCCTCCGCCAGCCGCTGGATCGCCGCCGACATCTTGACTTCGTCCTTGCGCTCCCTGGGGCGCAGCGAGAAGGCATAGACCGGCTGCGGCGGCTCGAGCACCACCAGCGGCGCGATGCCGCCTTTGGCCGATGTCAGCGTCTGCCCGGTCCTGACCGCATCGAGCTTGCCGAGAGCCACCGTGTCGCCGGCCGCGGCCCTCGCCAGCTTCGCCTGATCCTTGCCGAGCATGCGGTAGATGCCCGACACCTTGACGGTGTCGCTTGCCGACAGCCAGAGCTCCGAGCCGTCGGCGACCGTGCCCGACAGTATGCGCGACACCGACAGCTTGCCGCCATGCGCGGTATGGATCGTCTTCATCACCTGGACGACCGCTGCGCTGCCATCTGGGACGCCGAGGCGCCTGGCCGTCGTCTCGACGTCGGGCGCATCGTGGCGGATCGTCTTCAGAAGGCGCAGTACGCCGTTGCCCTTTTCGGCGGTGCCGATCAGCACCGGGGTCACCGATCCGTCGCGGAGATCGGCGGACAGATCGTCGAACACCTCGTCGCGCGGCGGCTCCTTGTCCTCGAGAAGCTGCTCCATCAGGAGGTCGTCATGGTCGGCAAGCGTCTCCAGCATCGAGAACCTGGCCTCGATCTCGCGCGCCTTCTCGTCGCCGGGAATTTCGGCGATCTCGCTCTCGGAATGTTCGCGCCAGATATAGGCGCGTTCCAGCGCCAGGTCGATCGCGCCGATGACTGCGCCGTCCTTGCGCAGCGGGATCTGCCTGAGCAGCAGCGGCGCGGCACTCGCCGGCTGCAGCATCTTCAGCGTGTCGCGCACACCGGCATCCGTCTTGTCGATCTTGTTGAGGAACAGGATGCGCGGCACGCCGAGATCGTCGAGCTTGCGCAGGATGAGCTGGAGGGCGGGTATCTTCTTCTCGTCGGCTTCCGCCACCACCACCGCAACGTCGGACGCCGCAAGAACGGCATCGGCCTCGAAGGCGAACTCCACGGAGCCGGGGCAGTCGACGAAGGTCAGGCTCTCGCCCATGAAATCGATCGTCGCGACGGACGCCTCGACGCTCATCGCATGGGCCCTGGCCTCGGGCGAATGGTCGGAGACGGTATTGCCGGAAGAGACGGGATTTTGTCGGGGGATGGCGCCCGTTCGGGCGAGGATCGCTTCAAGAAGGGTTGTTTTTCCGCTGGCGAAGGGACCGACGATGGCGATGCATTTCGGTCCCGTGCGTCTTCCTCCGGCGCGACTTCCCATGATGCTGGCCTCCACTCTTGCGTTTACCTGCAAGCGGCGGCCGGCCTTCGACCGTCGCGGGGCGTGGTCTTCAGCCATTGCCCATATCCATCGTTCCATTTGTCGCGGCCGAGGGCAAGGGCTTGTTGGGTGGCGTTCCGACGTTCACGAAAGCCGCACTTGAAGGAACAGCGCCGTGCCTTCCAAGGATAGCTGCGTCCTCCGGGCTCCCGTTTCTGCGTACGACCCATCC
>JALYWP010000213.1 GCA_030852655.1 Pseudomonadota bacterium
GCGCATGGGAGCGCGTCAACTTGTTTACTTAGAGACGTCGCCCCATGCGCCGCCTTCCCACATTTTCCTATGGCCAGACTGCGAAGGCAGGGCGTGGCAACGGCCACGCACGCCGCCAGCCCGACTGGGCGCCGCGCCTGATGGCGCGCCCCCGCGGAGGGCCAGCCGCCGGAGGCGGCGATACGGCCCGTGAGCGAAGGAGAGACACAGGCGTGGCAACAGCCGCGCACGCCCCAAGCCCAACTGGCGACTGCGGCCCATGAGGGAAAGAAGCCTTCCTTGACCACACGTGACTTTCAACCCCGGCTCTGCTATCTGCCCGCCACGTCAGCCGCCTTCGTCATTTCGTCACGCAGATCGCCTATTGCACGGGCGGACGAGGATTCTTTCGATGCGCTACGCCATCTATTTCACACCGGGCCATGACGACCCGCTGACGCGCATTGCGGCGAGTTGGCTCGGCCGCGATCCGTTCACCGGCGCGCAACTGCCCGCGCCGGTGGTGGCGGCACTGTCGCCAACCGAGATTGCCTATCACACGGCGAGCGCGCGCCGTTACGGTTTCCATGCGACGCTGAAGGCGCCGTTCCACCTGGCGGAAGGCGTGACCGAGGCCGAACTCGACAACGCAATCGTCAGTTTCGCCGCCGCCGCCGAGCCCATCCTTCTGTCCAGGCTGACGCCGGCGCGGATCGACGGATTCCTCGCCCTGGTGCCGGGCAGTCCCGCGCCCGATCTCGACCGCTTCGCCGGTGAGATCGTCACCGTCTTCGACCGTTTCCGTGCGCCGCTCGGCGAAGCCGACATCAAGCGCCGCAATCCCGAGGCGCTGAGCCCGGAGGAGTTCCGCAACCTGATGCAATGGGGCTACCCCCACGTCTTCGAGAGCTTTCGCTTCCACATGACGCTGACCGGCCGCGTGCCGGACCACGAACTGCCGCGCGTGCGTGCCGCCATCGACGAGGTCTTCGCCGCGGCGCTTGAACGGCCGGCGGCGCTCGACGGGCTGGCACTGTTCGTCGAGCCGGAAGCCGGGGCGCCTTTCATGGTAAAATCCTGGTACGGGCTTGGCCGCCGCCGGCAACGCAAGACCGCCTAGGACAAAATTGGGCACCGGTTTTACAGCGACCGCAAGAAAAGAAGATGACCGAAATCGTCCTCGCCAATGCAAACATCGTGCTCGCCGACGAGATCGTGCCAGGCACGCTGGTGTTGCGCGACGGCAGGATCGCGGCGATCGATTCCGGCGCGACCCGCGCCGGCCAGGACATGGAAGGCGACTTCCTCATCCCGGGACTGGTCGAACTGCACACAGACCATCTCGAGGGCCACTATGCGCCGCGCCCGAAAGTCCGCTGGAATCCGGTTGCCTCGGTGCTCGCGCATGACGCGCAGGTCGCAACCGCCGGCATCACGACCGTTTTCGATGCGCTGCGCGTCGGCATGGACGAGGACGCCAACCTCACCATCGACGACATGCGCGCCCTCGCCGACGCCATCGAGGACAGCGTTCGCCACGACCGCCTGCGCGCCGATCATTTCATTCACCTGCGCTGCGAGGTATCGGCCCCGGACTGCCAGCAGGCGTTCGAAAGCTTCGATGGCGACGACCGTGTGAAACTCTGCTCGCTCATGGACCATGCGCCCGGCCAGCGCCAGTTCGCGAACATCGACTCCTACGCCATGTACTACATGGGAAAACTGAAGATGTCGGAAGAGGTGTTCCGTGCCTTCTGCGACAAGCGCATCGCGCAGTCGCAGGCGAATTCGGCGCGGCATCGCACGGCCATCTCAACCGCCTGCCGCGCGCGCGGCATCGTGCTCGCCAGCCATGACGACGCCACGGTCGCACATGTCGAGGAGGCGATCGAGCAGGGCATCCGCGTGGCCGAGTTCCCGACCACGGTCGAAGCAGCGGCCGCTTCGAAACAGGCCGGGCTCGGCGTGCTGATGGGCGCGCCGAACGTCATGCGCGGCGGCTCGCATTCGGGCAATGTCTCAGCGCGCCATCTCGCGGCCGAGGGCCTGCTCGACATAATCTCGTCCGACTACATACCGTTCAGCCTGATCCAGTCGGCCTTCTTCATCGGCGAGGCGGTCGAAGGCATCTCGCTGCCGCAGGCTGTCGCGTTGGTATCGAGGAACCCGGCCGAGACTGTTGGCCTTGCCGACCGTGGGGTGATCGAGCCCGGGCGACGCGCCGACCTCGTGCGCGTGCGCGTCGACGACCACGTGCCCGTCGTGCGCACGGTCTGGCGCGAAGGACGGCGCGTCGCATGATGGCGTCGGCCTTCCTCGAGCGCGAACAGGAAAGCGCCCTGCCTATCCGCAACGGCGCATTCGTCGCCGTCGTCGGTCCGAGCGGCGCCGGCAAGGACACGCTGATCGCGCATGCGCGGAGTGCGTTGGCGGATGAACCTCAGGTCGGTTTCGTTCGCCGCGTTATCACCCGGCACTCGGATGGCCAGACCGAAGACCACGACACGCTTGAAGACGCCGAGTTTGTCGAGGCCCTGGCCAAGGGTGCCTTCGCGCTCGCATGGGAAGCGCATGGGCTGCGCTACGGCCTGCCGTCGAGCGTCGACCGGGCGATCGGGAATGGCCACGTCGCGGTCGCCAACGTCTCGCGCAGTGCGCTGCCGGCGCTGCGCGGTCGCTACGCCAATGTCGCCGTGGTCGAGGTGACCGCCGATGCCGAGATTCTTGCCGCGCGGCTTGCCGGCCGCGGCCGCGAATCGCGCGGCGAAGTGCTGGCGCGGCTGGCACGCACCGTCGACTGCGACACGACCGGGCCGTCCATCCCGCTCGACAACAGCGGACCGAAGGAGGTCGCCGGCGACAGGCTCGTCGCCATCATCCGCAAGGCAATGGCTTTCGCCGAGATTTCGGGGACCGGATGAGCTCTATCCCCGCACCGCCGGCTCAGCCGATCCTGAGCACGTGGTTGTCCCAGACGAAATCTTCCTCCTCGACGGGCCGGCCTCCCGGCACGATGATTTCGCCGGTGCCGGTGGTCACCATGAAGCCTGCATGATCCGGCGCCACGCCGCAGACCTCGGTCAGCCGTTCGACCTTCACCACCCTGCTCGTCGCCGCCTCGATGACCGCATAGGAATTTCCCTGCGGCGAGGTCACGGCGATCGTGCCCGCATCGCGGTTCGCAGCCACCGAGCCGATGTAGTTGCGGAAACCGGAAAGCACGTCCTCCGGCATGTCGATAAGCTGCAATTCCCTGCCGCGAACGGCGCGGCCGACCAGCGCCGGGCGCTCGGTGGCCGGGCCTTCGTGCTGGCAGCCGAACCACACCGCGCCGGTCTCGTCGGTGTCCATGTGCCGTATCGACAGCTGGTGCAGTTCGGCCGGCAGTTCGTGTTTCTCGATGAGGTCGCCGGTCCGGCGGTCGACCAGCACGTAGGACGGCTTCATCGTCGGCAGATTGAGCTTGGCGCGGCCGAAATCCGGATGCGTCTCGATGCCGCCATTGGCGATGGCGATGGTGCGGCCGTCAGCGAGCAGCAGCAGTTCGTGCGGGCCGACCCCGTGGGTCGGGAATTCACCGA
>JALYWP010000276.1 GCA_030852655.1 Pseudomonadota bacterium
TTGGTTCACCGGCGGCGATGTGCGGCTGGAATCGGTGCAGAACGCCACAGATCACGCCAAACTCGCCGCCCGCACCATCACCGGGCAGGCCGACAGCTACTCGGCTGTGCCGTGGTTCTGGTCGGACGTAGGCGACATGAAGTTGCAGATGGTCGGTCTGACCGCAGGCAGCGACCGCCAGGCCGTCTCCGGCGAGGCTTCCGACAACAGGTTTTCGGTCTTCCACTACGCCGGCCCCAGGCTGATCGGCATCGAATCGGTCAACCGCCCCGCCGACCATATGCTCGGACGCAAGATGATAGGGTCGGGATTCTCGCCGGATGCGCAAACGGTTTCCGCAGGCGGCGATGCTATCAAGGCCGCATTCACCGACTGGCAAGCGAAGCAGCCGACTCCGCCTGAGTTGCCGTCAACGTCGTCTTAAAGTCTTGGCGTCATGCTGCCGGCATGGCTCTGGCGCTCCCAAAACTCAGGTGGCTGATCATCGGCGCGATCGCCGCCGGCGTATGGGTCGTGCGCGAAGACATGAAGAACCCGCGCCCGCCCGAACGCGTGCCTTCACGAATCGAGCGACAGGCTGAAGCGAAGCTGCGGCCACCGGAACGCGTGGCCGTCAAGTCGGATACCACCAAGCCGTCGACCAAGGCTGTTGCCGGACGGCTGGTTCCGCCCAGACCGGTGACGGGCAGGCCGGCCCCGCAAAAAGCTGCGCCACAAAACACAGCTCTTCTCTTGCCGAAGACGGTCATCCGCCCGCCGGCGAAGCCGCAGAGAATCGCCAATGGATCGATCACCAGGCCGGACAAACCGACATTCTTGCAGACCAGGGCAAAGGTTCATGTGCGGGCGCAGGCCCGCGCCGATGCCCCGGTCATCGCCACGCTGCAGCCGCGAACGGTGATGCGTGAACTGGCACGGACGGGCGACTGGCGGCTGATCATGGGCGATGGCCGCAAGGGATGGGTTCGCGCCGACTCCCTGGCTGAACCGACATTCCTGCCGCGCAGGCCGAAACTGCCGGTGGCCGAGGTCAACCAGGCGACGGCGTCCCGGTAGTCGTTTCAGAATGCCTTGAAGGTGAGCGTCGTCAGCGAACGCGCGATGCCCGGCACGTTGGCGACATGCTCGTTGATGAACTTGCCGATGTCATCTTCGGTGTCGACGTAGATCTTCATCAGGAGATCGTATTCGCCGCTGGTCGAATAGAGCTCCGAAACGATCTCGCGCTCGAACAGCGCATCGGCGACCTCGTAGGTCTTGCCGGGCTGGCACTGCAGTTGCACGAAAACGGCTCTCATCGCAGTCTTTCCGCTATCGCGAAAGCCTGAAGCTCCGCGTCCATCGTCTCTCTAACCAGTCGATAGCTCTTTAGGCCGCAGCTATCAATCCGCCAGCAAGGTGATCGTCAAGGGGTGGGCCGGCTCGGCCAGGCCGTCGATGATGTTGAAATGATGCCGATCCGGCTCTTCGACACAGGCCGTCGTGCCACCGACGCCGACCCACGCATTTGCCAGAAGCTTGCTGTGGCGGATGAATTCGGCGCGCTCGCCGCTACCGACCCAGCAGGTGACACGCACGCCTTCGGCTGGTTCCAGGAAGAGCGGGCTTTCGGCCTTCGCCTCGGCATGGTCGATGCGCAGCGTCTCGTTCAATTCGGTACGCAGCATCGGCCGGAGATCGTGCAGGCCGGAGATCGAGACGACGTTGCGGATGCGCGATAGCACGTCTTTCGACAGCGTGGAGTTGGCACAGACCAGTCGCGCCGCCAGATGCCCCCCGGCGCTATGGCCGGCAAGATGGATCGGCCCGCCGACCATGCCGGCGATCTTCCCGACCGCCTCACCCATCTCGGCGACGATGCCGGCAATGCGGTTCTCCGGGCAGAGCGTGTAGGTCGGCATTGCCACTGCGTAGTCGCTCTCGACCGCCCCCCTTGCCAGATGCGACCAGAAACTCTGGTCGAAGCGCATCCAGTAACCGCCATGGATGAAGACGACGAGACCCTTGGGCTCAGCATCGGGCAGGAACAGGTCGAAGCGGTTGCGCGGGCGTTCGCCGTAGGCCAGGTCGAGCTTAGCCTTGCCGGCTGCCACGCGTTCGTCGCGATAGGCTTTCGCCGGGCCGACCCAGGCGTCCGGCCAGCGGTCGCCACCGGGAATGTTCGCGCCATTGGTATAGGCGTCGTCCCAATCCGTGATCTTGTGGTGATACATGCCGTCCTCCTGCTGCATCGACCGAGCGTCGAAACCGCGACACCTGCGCCTCATAGCCGCAGCCGGCAGGACTGTCATCCACGTCGGGCGGCAATCACCCGGAAGCCGCCTTCGTTGCGCAATTCCCGCAAGTCCTTGAAGGCGGCTGTCAGCGCCTGCTCGTAGGGCAGGCCGCGATTGGCGACCATCAACAGCCGCTCGCCAGACTTCAGCGCCGAGGAAGCAGCCTTGATCATTGCCTGGCCGATGCCAGGCTCGGTCGCACGACCCTGGTGGAAGGGCGGGTTCATGACGATCAGATCGTATTTCCGCTCGACCTCCTCGCCCACGAGATCGTGCCAGAAGAATCCGAACTCGGGCGCATCCGGCAGGCTGGCGAGGTTCTGCTTTGCTGCTTCGAGCGATTCATAGTCGGCTTCGTAGAGGTCGATCGCCTTCAGGCCGGAGGTTCGTTCGGCCAGCCTTGCCGACAGATAGCCCCAGCCGGCTCCGAAATCGGCAGCAACGCCCTTGCCTGCGTCGGGCAGGCATTCCGCCAGCAGCCGCGAGCCGGCATCGACCCGGTCATGCGAGAACATGCCGGGCGCGGCGCGAAACCGACCGTCTACCAAGGCCCGCTGATCGGCGGGACGCAGCGCCTCGGCGAGCGATGCAGCGTCAGTCGGCCGGCGAAACCAGAAGGCCACGCCGTGGTATTTCGGTAAATGGCCGTCGATGGCGACGAGCTTGTCCATCCGTTTGCGCAGACTGGCGATACCGTCATCGGTCCCGCCCGCGACGAGAATCAATCCGCCGGGCACGACGCGCTCGACCGCTTCGGCGATCCAGGCCTCGTTCTGGCCGCGATGTCGGCCGGCGAGCACCAACGCGCCGTCATACCCTTTGCCCTCGACGCGCGGCCTCACCTTATGCCCCGCAGCCGCGAGCTTGCGAAAATAGGGCCGGAAGCCCTGCACGAGAGAGAGTCCCGCTCCAAAGCCCGCCTGCAGGCGGAAGCCCGGCTCCGCGCCGAGGAAGAGAAAACGTCCAGCCTCGGGAACGGCAACCGCGCCGCTCTCGAACGGGTGCAACAAGGTGGCCAAGGAGCCTGGTTTCATCGTTTCCTCTGGCGTCGCGCGGCTGGACGCCCGTTCGCCTTGCGCTGGGCCTGTCCGCTCCGTGCCGACGGTGTAGACTGCGCGCAACCTGGAGGGAACCATCATGTGGGCCGACCGACGCATTCCCGACCTTTTCGGCATCGAGAATCCGATCCTGCTGGCTCCGATGGCAGGGCCTGTCCTGTCGGACATGGCGATCGCGGTGGCCAAGGCGGGGGGGCTGGGCGCGCTTCCGTCCGCCCTGCTCAGCCACGAGCAGACCCGCGCCGAGATGGCGAAGATCCGCGCCGCCACGAAAGCGCCGATCAACATGAACTTCTTCTGCCATACGCCGCCCGCCTATGACGAACGACGCGAGATGGCGTGGCGCGAGAGGCTCAAGCCCTACTATGAAGAACTCGGCGTCGACCCCGCGACTCCGATTCCCGTGGCCAACAGGACACCGTTCGACGAGACTCTCTGCGATCTGGTCGAGGAACTGCGGCCCGAGATCGTCAGCTTCCATTTCGGCCTGCCGCCCGCGCAACTCGTCGCTCGCGTCAAGTCGGCCGGTGCGAAGGTGATCTCGTCCGCCACCACCGTGCGCGAGGCGATCTGGCTGGAGGAACGCGGCTGCGCTGCGATCATTGCGCAGGGTTTCGAAGCCGGCGGACATCGCGCCGTCTTTCTCGGCGGCGAGGTCGCGCAGCAGGTCGGCACGATGGCGCTCGTCCCGCAGGTGGCCGACGCAGTGAAGGTTCCGGTGATCGCGGCGGGCGGCATAGCCGACGGCCGCGGCATCAGTGCTGCATTGGCGCTCGGTGCGTCAGCCGTCCAGATCGGAACCGCCTATCTGTTCTGCCCGGAGGCCAGGATCACCGCGCCGCACCGTGCCGCGCTGCAGGCGGCATGGGACGACGACACCGTGACTACCCGCATCTTCACCGGCCGCCCCGCGCGCGGCATCGCCAATCGCATCATCCGCGAAATCGGCGCCATGTCCGACCTGCCGCCCGAATTCCCAACGGCAGGCGGCGCGCTGATGCC
>JALYWP010000292.1 GCA_030852655.1 Pseudomonadota bacterium
GCGTGGCAACGGCCACGCATGCCGCAAGCCCAACTGGGCGCCGCGCCTGATGGCGCGCCCCCGCGGAGGGCCAACTGCCGGGAGGCGGCGGTACGGCCCCGTGAGCGAAGGACACACGAGGCACGGCGATGACGAAGCGCGCCTCCTGGCCTCACGGGGTGGGGGAGGAGGCTCGGTACGCAGGACGGAGACGGAGAGGGGGGTTGTGCGCGAAGCAAGAACGCACCGGAGCGGCGACAAGCCCAGCGAAGCGAATGCTCTGCCGTGAGCGAGGGAGCGGTACAGACCGCGACCGCGGGACATTCGGTTTCTGGACAGCTATGGGGGCGACCGCTAAAAGGCCAGGACCCAAATTCCCGGCCTTCGCGCCGGCTCACCAGAAGGCATATCGATGAGTGGCGTAAACGAAATACGGTCGACTTTCCTCGACTATTTCAGGAAGAACGGGCACGAGGTCGTGGCCTCGAGCCCGCTCGTGCCGCGCAACGACCCGACCTTGATGTTCACCAATGCCGGCATGGTGCAGTTCAAGAACGTCTTCACCGGACTCGAGCAGCGACCCTATTCGCGCGCCACGACGGCGCAGAAGAGCGTGCGCGCCGGCGGCAAGCACAATGATCTCGACAATGTCGGCTACACTGCGCGCCATCTCACCTTCTTCGAGATGCTCGGCAATTTCTCCTTCGGCGATTATTTCAAGGAGCGCGCGATCGAGCTCGCCTGGAACCTGATCACCAGGGAATTCGGCCTGCCGAAGGACAAGCTCCTGGTCACGGTCTACCACACGGACGACGATGCGGCTTCGCTCTGGAAGAAGATCGCGGGCTTCTCCGACGACAGGATCATCCGCATCCCGACCTCGGACAATTTCTGGGCGATGGGCGACACCGGGCCATGCGGGCCATGCTCGGAGATTTTCATCGACCGCGGCGAGCACATCTGGGGCGGCCCGCCCGGCAGCCCTGAGGAGGACGGCGACCGCTTCCTCGAATTCTGGAACCTCGTCTTCATGCAGTATGAGCAGGTGACGAAGGAGGAGCGCATCGACCTGCCGCGCCCCTCGATCGACACTGGCATGGGCCTTGAGCGCATGGCCTCGATTCTGCAGGGCGTCGACAGCGTCTTCGAGACCGACCTCTTCCGCCACCTGATCGACTTCACCGCATCCGCGCTCGGTCGTGGTCCGGATACCGGGAACGTCGCCTCTTTCCGCGTCATCGCCGACCATCTGCGCTCCTCCGCCTTCCTGGTCGCGGACGGCGTGCTGCCTTCGAACGAAGGCCGCGGCTACGTTCTTCGTCGCATCATGCGGCGCGCCATGCGTCACGGCCAGTTGCTCGGTGCCAGCGAACCGCTGCTCTTCAAACTCGTTCCCGCGCTGGTCCGCGAGATGGGCCAGGCCTACCCAGAGCTGGTGCGCGGCGAGGCGCTGATCACCGAGACGCTGAAGCTCGAGGAAACGCGGTTCAGGAAAACGCTGGCGCGTGGTCTCGGCCTGCTGGAAGAGGCGACAGCCGATTTGAAGGCCGGCGACATGCTCGACGGTGAGACCGCGTTCAAGCTCTACGATACCTACGGCTTCCCGCTCGACCTGACCCAGGACGCGCTGCGCCAGCGCGAGATTTCGGTCAATCTCGACGGCTTCCAGGACGCAATGGAGCGCCAGAAGGCGGAGGCGCGCAAGAGTTGGGCCGGCTCCGGCGAGGCGGCGACCGAGACGATCTGGTTCCCGGTGCGCGAGAAGGCCGGCGCGACCGAATTCCTCGGCTACGACACCGAAGCCGCGGAGGGCATCGTTCTGGCTCTGGTCAAGGACGGCGTGGTCGTCGAGAGCGTCGGCGAGGGCGATGCGGTGGCGGTCGTCGTCAACCAGACGCCGTTCTATGGCGAGTCCGGCGGCCAGGTGGGCGACACCGGCACCATCTCGGGCGAGGGTTTCGCCATCGAGGTCACCGACACGCAGAAGAAGGCCGACGGCCTTTTCGTGCACCTCGGCAAGGTGACGAAGGGCGCGGTCAGGACCGGCGCTGCCGTTGAACTGAAGGTCGACCACGCGCGCCGTTCGCGGCTGCGCGCCAACCATTCGGCCACGCACCTGATCCACGAGGCGTTGCGCCAGGTGCTCGGTACCCATGTCGCGCAGAAGGGTTCGCTGGTGGCGCCTGAGCGGCTGCGTTTCGACATCTCGCACAACAAGCCGGTCGCGCCTGAAGAGTTGGAACAGGTCGAGCGCATGGCCAACGAGATCGTCGTTCAGAACAGCCCGGTCACCACGCGGCTGATGTCCGTCGACGACGCCAGGGCCGAAGGCGCGATGGCGCTGTTCGGCGAGAAATATGGCGACGAGGTGCGCGTCGTGTCGATGGGCACCGGCCTGCACGGTGAAAAGGCGAATCGGCCTTATTCTGTCGAGCTCTGCGGCGGCACCCATGTGCGCGCCACCGGCGACATCGGCCTCGTGCGCATCGTCTCCGACAGCCCGGTCGCAGCCGGCGTGCGTCGCATCGAGGCGCTGACCGGCGAAGCGGCGAGACGGCACCTCGATGAGCAGGACCGCCGGTTGAAATCCGTCGCGGCGACGCTGAAGGTCGCGCCGGGCGACGTGCCGGCGCGCGTCGAGGCACTGCTGGACGAGCGCAGGAAACTGGAACGCGAATTGTCCGAGGCCCGCAAGAAGCTGGCGCTCGGCGGTGGCGCGCCGGCCGGGGGCAGCGGGACGACCGAGAAGGAAACAGTCGCCGGCATCGGTTTTCTCGGCAAGTCCGTCACCGGCGTCGCGCCGAAGGACCTGAAGTCGCTCGCCGACGCCGGCAAGACGTCGCTGGTTTCCGGCGTGGTCGTTTTCGTAGGGGCAGGGGAGGACGGCAAGGCCAGCGTCGTCGTCGGGGTGACCGACGATTTGACCAGGCGCTTCAGCGCCGTCGATCTGGTCCGCAGGGCGTCCGCGGCGCTCGGCGGTCAGGGCGGCGGTGGACGTCCCGACATGGCGCAGGCCGGCGGACCTGATGCCGGCAAGGCGGACGACGCGATCGCGGCGGTCAGGGCGGCGCTCGAAACGGCCTGATCACGTTCGTTGCGCGCATTCGCATAACGAAAAGGCTCCGGATCGCTCCGGAGCCTTTGGCTTGACGCGATGCCGCAATCAGGCGGCCATCGCCTTTTTGAGGTTCTCGTCGATCTTGTCGAGGAAACCGGTGGTCGACAGCCAGGGCTGATCGGGGCCGATCAGCAGCGACAGGTCCTTGGTCATGAAGCCCGATTCGACCGTCTGGATGCAGACCTTCTCCAACGTCTCGGCGAATTTCTTCAGCTGAGCGTTGTTGTCGAGCTTGGCGCGATGCGCCAGGCCGCGGGTCCAGGCGAAGATCGAGGCGATCGAGTTGGTCGAGGTTTCCTCGCCCTTCTGGTGCTGCCGGTAATGGCGCGTGACCGTGCCGTGCGCGGCTTCGGCCTCGACGGTCTTGCCGTCCGGCGTCATCAGCACCGACGTCATCAGGCCAAGCGAGCCGAATCCTTGCGCGACCGTATCGGACTGCACGTCGCCGTCATAATTCTTGCAGGCCCAGACATACCCGCCCGACCATTTCAGGCTGGATGCCACCATGTCGTCGATCAGGCGGTGTTCGTACCAGATATTCTTCGCCTTGAACTCGGCGGCGAATTCCTGGTCGTAGACCTCCTGGAAGATGTCCTTGAAGCGACCGTCATAGATTTTGAGGATCGTGTTCTTGGTGGACAGATAGACCGGATAGCCGCGCAGCAGACCGTAGTTCAGCGAGGCGCGCGCGAATTCGCGGATCGAGTCGTCGAGATTGTACATCGCCATGGCGACGCCCGATGACGGCGCGTCGAAGACCTCGTGCTCGATCGTCTCGCCGTTCTCGCCGACGAACTTGATCGTGAGCTTGCCCTTGCCGGGAAAGCGGAAGTCGGTGGCGCGGTACTGGTCGCCATAGGCATGGCGGCCGACGATGATCGGCTGCGTCCAGCCGGGCACGAGGCGCGGCACGTTCTTCATGATGATCGGCTCGCGGAAGATAGTGCCGCCGAGGATGTTGCGGATCGTGCCGTTGGGCGACTTCCACATCTTCTTCAGCTTGAACTCCTCGACGCGCTGCTCGTCGGGCGTGATGGTCGCGCATTTGACGCCGACGCCGTATTTCTTGATCGCGTTCGCCGCGTCGACCGTGACCTGGTCCCCGGTGGCGTCGCGATGCTCCATGCCGAGGTCGTAATATTTGAGGTCGATGTCGAGATAGGGGTGGATCAGCTTGTCCTTGATGAACTGCCAGATGATGCGGGTCATCTCGTCGCCGTCGAGCTCGACGACCGGATTGTCCACCTTGATCTTCGCCATTGTTTACCTCTCATGCATGACGGGCAATGCCGTCGGATTTGGCTGGGAAATGCGGCCCCTATATCACTCGGTGACAGGAAGGCAAAGGCGACGAAAGGAGCCAAAGGAAAGCCGCGACGCATATCGAAACAACCGACCGAGCGCGAAGATACTGGCGGTGCCTTGATTCCGATTGGCTTGCAGGGCTAGGTCGCGCGGAAACTTCCGCCCGGAGCAGGCAGGATGACGAAAAAGAGCGAGAAGCGAACGCCCGACACCGGCCCGGCCATCATACTGGTCGAGCCGCAACTCGGCGAGAACATAGGCATGGTGGCGCGCGCCATGGCGAATTTCGGCCTGGCCGAGTTGAGGCTCGTCAACCCGCGCGACGGCTGGCCGAGCGAGAAGGCGCGCGCCGCCGCTAGCCGCGCCGACCATGTCTTAGACGGCGTGGTTCTCTACGACGATCTCCGCTTGGCGGTGGCCGATCTGAACTTTATCTTTGCCACCACGGCGCGCGAGCGCGACGGGTTCAAGCAGGTGCGCGGGCCGGTGGAGGCGGGCAGGGCGCTGAGGTCGCGGGTGAAAGCGGGCGAGAAGACCGGCATCTTGTTCGGACGGGAGCGCTTCGGGCTCAACAATGAGGAAGTGGCGCTGGCCGACGAGATCGTGACCTTTCCGGTCGACCCGGAATTCGCGTCTCTTAACATCGCGCAGGCGGTGCTTCTGATGTCCTACGAGTGGATGAAGTCAGGCCTCGAAAGCGAGACCGACACGAATTTTTCCGGGCCTGATGTCCGGCCGGCGGAAAAGCATCAATTGCAGGGGCTTCTCGATCATCTCGAAAGGGCGCTCGAGGCGCGTGGTTATTTCCGGCCGGCGGCGAAGAAGCCGAAGATGGTGGACAATCTGAGTTCGGTGCTGACACGCCCTGGCTTCACGGAAGCGGAGATCAAGGTGCTGCGGGGTGTCGTCTCCTCGCTCGACTATTTTTCGCCGAGGACGCCGCGCGGGGAGGGCTATCCTGAGCGCAAGGCCAGGGTCGACCGAGAAGCACATGATGGCGGCGACTATCGTCGCAAACCGGCTGAAGCCGAGCCAGCGCCACGGGGCAAGGAGCGCCGCAATGGCTGACCAGCCGATCCTGATATTCGATTCGGGCATCGGCGGATTGACCGTGCTGCGTGAGGCCCGCGTGCTGATGCCCGACCGGCGCTTCGTCTATGTCGCAGACGATGCGGGCTTTCCCTACGGAGCATGGGAGGAGCCGGCGCTGCGAGAGCGAATACTGGCGCTTTTTGCTGACCTTCTGGAGCGCTACGATCCGGAAATATCCGTCATTGCCTGCAACACTGCGTCGACGCTGGTCATGGAAGCCCTGCGCGAGCGGTTCCCCGGCCATCCGTTCGTCGGCACAGTGCCGGCGATCAAGCCCGCCGCCGAGCGCACGCGCTCAGGCTTCGTCTCGGTGCTCGGCACGCCCGGCACGGTGAAGCGCCAGTATACGCGCGACCTGATCAAGCAATGGGCGTCGAAATGCCATGTCCGGCTTGTCGGCAGCGACAACCTGGCGATGCTCGCCGAGACCTATATGCGCGACGGCTTTGTCGACGAGGCGGCCGTGCGCGCCGAGATCGCACCCTGTTTTGTCGAGACGGACGGTGCGCGGACCGACATCGTCGTGCTTGCCTGCACACACTATCCGTTCCTGGTGAACCGGATGCGCAAGACTGCGCCCTGGCCGGTCGATTGGCTCGATCCTGCCGAGGCGATCGCCAGGCGCGCGCTGTCGCTGCTGGCGGAACGGCGCCCGACCGGTGCAGGCGGAGCGGCGGCCGAACGCGGTGATATTGCGGTCTTTACCTCCGGCAACCCGGCATTCGCCATAAGCCGCCTGATGCAGGGCTTTGGCCTGACCGTGAGGGGCGCCCCGACTGGCGAAGCCGTGGAGCAGAGGGAACATCGTACCTCGCCCGGCGTTCCTCCTGCCAAAACGCCAGGAGGATAAAATGCCCGCACAATCCAAAGCCCAGCAGAAGGCGGCCGGCGCGGCCTTGTCCGCCAAGCGCGGCGATACGAAGAAGAGCGAACTCAAGGGCGCGTCCCGCGACATGTACGAGTCCATGAGCGAGAAGCAACTCGAGGTGTTCGCGGAAACCAAACGCAAGGGCCTGCCCGAGAAGAAGACGAAGGACTGAGGGTCGGTCTGTTCCAAGCGTTGACAATCAGCCGGCTTTGGCATATCCCGCCGCCATCACCGGGCAGCAATGCCCGGTGTTCTATTTGACGTGTCCCGTGGGTTTTTCCGCAAAGCGTGCGTGGAAAACCCTGTCAGGTCTCGAAAACGGAGGCCAGAGGAGGGCGCGTTTCCTTCACCCGGAGCATGGGTTCCGGGTATCGTTTCGAAAGGGAATGCGATGAGCAAGCGCGAATCCGCAAAATACAAGATCGACCGCCGTCTCGGCGAGAATATCTGGGGTCGTCCGAAGTCCCCGGTGAACAAGCGCGAATATGGCCCCGGCCAGCACGGCCAGCGCCGCAAGGGCAAGCTGTCGGATTTCGGTCTGCAGCTGCGCGCCAAGCAGAAGCTGAAGGGCCACTACGGCGATGTTTCGGAAAAGCAGTTCCGCAAGATCTACGAGGAAGCCAACCGCCGCAAGGGCGATGCGTCGGAGAACCTGATCGGCCTCCTGGAGTCGCGGCTCGACGCGGTCGTGTACCGCGCGAAGTTCGTCCCGACGATCTTCGCCGCCCGTCAGTTCATCAATCACGGCCATGTCAACGTGAACGGCCGCCGCACCAATATCAGTTCATATCGCTGCAAGACAGGCGACGTGATCGAGGTACGCGAGAAGTCGAAGCAACTGGTGATGGTGCTGGAAGCGGTGCAACTCGCGGAGCGTGACGTTCCCGATTACATCGAGGTCGACCACAACAAGATGGTCGCGACCTTCGCTCGCGTGCCGGCGCTGGCCGACGTGCCGTTCGCGGTGCAGATGGAGCCGAACCTGGTGGTCGAGTTCTACTCGCGCTGATAAGGCTCCACGCTTCGGATTTTTGGGAAAGCCGCCTCCGGGCGGCTTTTTCGTCTGTGTGGCGCCGCAAGGCTTCCATCGCACCGTGTGGTCGCCAGCTTGTGCGAAAACGGCAACTCGCTGCTCGGCTCACTGACTCTGGAGATGCTGGCGCAGCGCACCGGATGGTCTATCTTTGGCGCGTAACCAGGAATTCCGGCCATGAACCTCGCCATCACCAACGAGCCGCTTGCCGAAGGCGGGGCGCATCCCATGTTCCGCGACGTTCCGTCGTCGGTTGCCTTCAACAAGCTGCGCAAGCGGTTGGTGCGCCAGGCGCGCGAAGCGATCGAACAGTTCGCCATGGTCAAGCCGGGCGAGCGTTGGCTGGTGGCGCTGTCGGGCGGCAAGGATTCCTACGGGCTGCTTGCGATATTGCTTGATTTGAAGTGGCGCGGGCTGCTTCCGGTCGACCTGCTCGCCTGCAACCTCGATCAGGGCCAGCCGAATTTCCCGAAGCATATATTGCCCGAATTCCTAACCCGACACGGGATCGGGCATCGCATAGAGTATCGCGACACCTATTCGGTCGTAACCGACAAGATCGCGGAGGGGAACATCTACTGCTCGCTCTGTTCGCGGCTCAGGCGCGGGCATCTCTACCGCATTGCGCGCGAGGAAGGCTGCTCGTCGCTGGTGCTTGGGCACCATCGCGAGGACATACTCGAGACCTTTTTCATGAATCTGTTCCATGGCGGCCGGCTCGCGGCCATGCCGCCGAAGCTGCTGAATGACGAGGGCGACATGTTCGTGCTCAGGCCGCTGAGCTTCTGCGCCGAGGTCGATCTTGAAAAATTCGCCGAGGCGATGGAGTTCCCGATCATCCCCTGCGACCTCTGCGGCAGCCAGGACGGGCTCCAGCGCAACGCCATGAAGGCGATGCTAGCCGACATCGAGGCAAGGATGCCGGGGCGCAAGGACACGATGATCCGGGCGCTGACCAATGTACGCCCGTCGCATCTGCTCGACCGGAAATTGTTCGACTTCACGGGGCTTGCGGCTGGCCGGGAATAGTCAGCCCTGCGCCTTCGGCTGATGGTGTGCTTGAAACAGCTTGCCCCGCTCCCCGACCAGAACGAAGGCCAACGCCACCAGCGATACGCCGCAGAAGCCCGCGGCAAGCGGCGTCGTAGTGCCGTCGAAGAGCTGGCCGATAGTAGCGCCGATGACGCCGCCGCCGACAGTCTGCATGAAGCCCTGGACCGACGACGCCGTGCCGGCGAGATGGCCGAGCGGCTCCATGGCGATCGAATTGAAGTTCGAGCCGATCCAGCCGAAATGCAGCATGGCTACGGCGAAGATCGGCACGAAGAGGTAGATCGACAACTCGCCATAGAGCGAGAGCACGAACCACAGCGTGTTGACGATGATGAAGCCGATGAGCGCGCCGTGCGACAGCCTGCGCATGCCGAAACGACCGACCAGCTTGGCGTTGAGGAAGGATGAGACCGCCATCATGCCGGCAATCGCGGCGAAGACGACCGGGAACCAGACGCCGAGACCGTAGATGCCCACATAGACCTGCTGGGCCGAATTGATGAAGCCGAACAGCGCGCCAAAGACCGAGGTCGTCGCCAGCGTGTAGCAGAGCGAGACGCGGTTCGTGAGCACGATGCGGAAGCCGCCGGCGACGGTACGGAGATTGAAGGCGCGGCGGTACTCCGGATGCAGGGTCTCGGGCAGGCGGAACGCGGCCCAGGCCGTGAAGGCGAGCGCGAACAGCGCCATGACCACGAAGATCATGTGCCATTCGGAAAACAGCATGACGATCTGGCCGATACCCGGCGCGATGACCGGAATCACCATGAAGACCATGAACACCAGCGACATGACCTCCGCCATGGCGCGGCCGCCGAAGGCGTCGCGTACCACCGATACGGTTATGACGCGGGTGCCGGCGGCCCCCAGCCCCTGCACGAAGCGGAGGATGAGCAGCGTCTCGAAGCTCGGAGCGAAAGCCGCCCCGATTGCGGCCGCCACATAGACCGCGAGGCCCAGGAGAAGCGGAAGGCGCCTGCCGAACCGGTCCGACAAAGGCCCGAAGAAGAGCTGTGCGATGCCGAAGCCGGCGATATAGGCAGTGATCACATACTGGCGGTGGTTCTCGTCCTCGACGCCAAGGCTGGCGCCGATCTGCTGCAGCGCCGGCAGCATGATGTCGATGGCGAGCGCATTGAGCGCCATGAGCGCGGCGGCAAGCGCGATGAATTCCCAGCGCGGGATAGGCAGTTTGTATGCGTGCGCCGCAGCGGAAGAAGCTTGCTCGTCCATGCAAAAATTCCAAATGAAAAAGGAAATGCGCCGGAAACCGGCGCATTCAAGAGTCAGACAGCCCGATGAGGCTGCTGCGATTTATTCAGTTTGTCAGGCGGCCTTTACGCTCACGCCTTTTTCGTCGAGCAGCGACTGCAATTCGCCCGACTGGAACATCTCGCGGATGATGTCGCAACCGCCGACAAACTCGCCCTTCACATAGAGCTGAGGAATGGTCGGCCAGTTCGAATAGTCCTTGATGCCCTGGCGCAACTCGTTGGAGGTGAGCACATTCACGCCTTTGTAGTCGACGCCGACATGGTCGAGTATCTGCACGACCTGGCCGGAGAAGCCGCACTGCGGGAAACCGGGGGTGCCCTTCATGAAGACGACGACGTCGTTGCCCTTCACTTCGCTGTCGATGTATTCGCTGATTCCGCTCATGGGTCATCCTTTCATGCCTGTGGGAGCCAGGCTCGAAACATGACACTCAAATAAACCGACATGCGACCCGAAACAAGACGCGAACAGTGCGCGCCGCGGAAAGGTCGCAGAACGGAATGGTCATGCGGGCACGGATCGTCAGCCGTATTTTTCTTCCGGTCACGCATGAGAGCATGTGTCGCTGCCATTTCCGGCGCGGCGTTGGTCACGATCGCAATTGGGTCCTGGTGGAGACAACGGATGCCCGCCTCGCCGTCTGAAACAGCGAACGAACTTCCCCACGCATGCCGCAACCTGATGTTCGAAGACGTCTCCTACATCGTCTGCGAGGTCGGGCTGGACGATTATAGCGTAGTCCTCAGGCGCGCCGATCAGGCCGGAAAGCCGTTCGGCGATCTGGCCGGGCTGGCCGCGGCCGAGTCTTTCGTCTTCGCCATGAACGCCGGCATGTATCACAAGGATTTTTCTCCGGTCGGCCTGCACGTCGAGGACGGCAGGACGCAGTCGCCGATCAATCTGGCCGATGCGGAGGGGAATTTCTTCATGAAGCCCAACGGCGTTTTCTACCTCGACCGCCAAGGCAATGCGGGCGTGCTCGAATCATCCGCCTATGCTGCGGCGGGCATCGAGCCATGGCTGGCAACACAGTCGGGTCCGATGCTGGTGATCGACGGCACGATCCATCCTCGTTTCGAGGAAAACGGAACGTCGCGACATATCCGCAACGGCATCGGTGTGGACGGTCGAAAGCGTGCGGTGTTCGCGATTTCGCGCGGGCCCGTGAGCCTGGGCAGCTTTGCCCGGCTTTTCCGCGATGCGCTCGGCTGCGAGAATGCGCTGTTCCTCGATGGCGCGATCTCCGCGCTTCATGACGGGAAGAAGTATGTCGTTGGCGGCAAATATCCGGCCGGACCGATGCTCGCCGTCAGAAAAAAGGCTCAGTAGGCGCGGCGCTTCGTCTTGGAGCGGGAGCGCACGGTCTTGCGGCGGCTGGTTTGGCGCTTTGCCGGCTTCTTCGGTTTTTGCGATCGCCGTCGTTCCGCTGCGGTCGGCGAGGTCGTGCGCTTGCGCCGTTTCCGACGCTTGCCGGCAGACGTCTTGCGTAGCATGTCCTGAAGGACGTCCGCGACCACTCCCTTCACGAAATCGCCGATCGCGGACATGGCGTTGGTCCGGGTTCAGTCTGGCGCGCTGGTCTGCAGAGCGAGCGCATGCAGCACGCCGCCCATATTGCCCTTTAGCGCGTCGTAGACCATCTGATGCTGCTGCACGCGGCTCTTGCCGCGAAAGCTCTCGGCGACAACCTCGGCGGCATAGTGGTCGCCGTCGCCGGCAAGATCGCGGATCGTCACCCTGGCGTCAGGGATGCCCTGCCTGATCAGCCGTTCGATCTCGTGTGCATCCATAGCCATCAAACAGTCTCCGCCTGCTCGCCGTCCATGAAGCGCGGGAACCACGATTCGTGGGCGGATTTCAAATCAGCCACGGGTATCGCACGCGACCCTGCCAGTTTCAATTCCGAGCCGCCCGTGGTGCCGATGATGGGCGCGGCAAAGCCGTTTTCCCGCGCCTCGTCGGTGATGTCGCGCAACAACGACTTGTCGGCGGCGGACACTGTGACGAGGTAGCGCGCCTGGTCTTCGCCGAACCAGACCGGGATCGGATCGGTCGGATAGGGCATGTCCACATTGGCGCCGATGCCGGACGCGATCGCCATTTCCGCAAGGGCGACCGCAAGGCCGCCATCGGAAACGTCGTGGACGGCCGTCGCGACGCCCTCCCTGATCAGCGCCCGCACGAAGTCGCCGACCAGCTTTTCCTT